>NZ_LDNX01000121.1:0-2746 GCF_001027955.1 Kocuria sp. SM24M-10
ACCTCACAACACACCCCTCGAGACGCCCACGCGCACACCGCTACCCATGCTCATCTGTGAAGGGCCGGAAATCACCTTTTCAGCGACACTCCCGCCAAGGGCATCCACGGGCCGCAGTCCGCCGCTCGTCGTCGTGCCGTCCTTCTCACGCGCACGGCGGTGGACGCGATCGCCGAGACCATCGACCGGCGCTGGACCGGGTTCTTCCACGTGCGCGCCGCTTCTGGGGTGCGCTACGCCCAAGCCGTCCCTCTGCGGCCCAGCGACATCCGGAGCAAGGGCAACCGTGCCGTGATCAACGCCCACCGTGCGTGGATGCGGACGGATCACGGAGAAAAGCTGGGCACTGCGAAGTCGCCGCGATCTCATCGCGAGGTCACCGCCTTTCGGAAGGCCACGGCCCGCGCGCAGAAGGACCTGAAGGACGGGAGCCGACAGGACCTCGTCGACACCCGTCCCGCAGGCGGACGCCTGCGCAACGGTTGCGTCCACGAGAAGATCCGGGGTCCGCTCATGGTCGAGCTCGACGGACAGGGCGTGCTCTCTGCACGGCCCGTCTCGCACGACCTGAGCCACGCCCATGCGTCATGGTTGCCGGCCGCCGACCTGCCCATCCATGTCGTCAGGGGGAGCGGGAGCCGTTGCGTGATCGGGAAGGCCCGTGAGCACTGCCGACGAAGACCGGGATCTGTGAAGGCATAGGGATGCAAGGGGTTGACAACCCGCTCTCCCGGGAACCATCGCCTTCCTGCGGCGGGGCGCACGATGTCGGGTGTCCCGCCCGCTTCACATTCTCCCGCTGTACTGGTCACCACATCAGGGATTCCCTGTTGCAAAGTGTAGGTTGACAGGGAAGCGTCTGGACCCCCGTCAAGATCCGCTTCCCGCGCGCCCCATCGCGCCCCCCGAACCGTGCAGCCCGGACACCCCCGGTGTTCCGGGTTCTGCACGTCTTCGCGCACATGTTGGCCAACGTCCTGATCGAAAGAAGAAAGACCCATGAGTGACTCCCCCCGCACGGCCGGCATCACCCGCCGCAGGCTGCTCAGGGCCGGCGCGCTGGCCGGTCTCGGTGCTGCTCTCACCGCCACTCCGGCGGCAGCGGCCCCGAGCCCGGCCACGGCCTCCTCGGCACGCGGATACGTGCTGTGGGGGTCCTCCTCGGCCAACAGCGGGCTGGGCGACCAGTACCCGCGCACCGCGCAGAACCCCACCGGCGCGCGCGGGTCCCGCCCGGTGGTCCGCATCGAGTACGTACTCGATGGCCTGCTCGGGGCCACCGGCGCCGTGACCGCGATCGGTGGAGACACCTCCTACCAGACCCTGCGTATGCGCAGCTACAACCACCCCTACCGGCCGGACTTCACCTACAACGGCGGCCGCGGGGAGCTGCCCGCCCGGGGCGGGATCATCGTCTCCACCACCGACCGGGTCGTGCCGAACTGGCGCCGAGCGCTGCCGGGGACGGTCGACGGGATCCCGTGCACGATCCAGGCCGAGCAGCACCGCTTCCGCAAGGTCCGCATCGTTCGTCAGGACATCGGCGCGGACGCTGTCGGCCAGGAGGTCCTGGTGGGAAACGGCCCGGACAGCTACTGGCACACCGACCTCGAGCGCCAGCACCACGGCAAGACCCACCTGATCTGGACCGGCAAGAACAACATCTGGGAGTACGACCAGGTCCTCGCCGACACGAAGGCCGCCTTCGACGTCGAGTCGGCCACCTCGGTGGTCATGGGTCATTGGCATGCCTGGAACGACCGCAACAGCTCACCGGTGAACTATGAGCGCGTGCGCCGCGTCAACGCCGCCTACAAGGCCATCTACGGCGGCCGATACTTCGACGCGATGGCAGCGCTGACGGATCCCGAGCTGTGGACGCTGCCTCTGGCCCGGGAGTTCAACGTCGGCTACACGGCCGAGGACAAGGAGTGGCTGGCCTTGGGTCTGCCCCCGTACTCGCTCGTCGGCACCGACGGCATGCACCTCAACGCCGTGGGAAACACGATCATCGCGCACGCCCTTCACCGCTTCCTGACCGGCACCGCCGGCCTGTATTGAGAGGACCCCCACCGTGGCTGCACCCCTGTTCAAAGACGTCCCCGACAGGACCCTCTACAAGAGCGAGATCGAGTGGGCCAACAAGGCCGGCCTGCTCGACGGTTGGCGGGACGGATCGTTCCGACCGCTGACCAACATCTCACGCTGCGCGATGGCGGCGGTGTTCTACCGCCTCTCCGGTGAGCCCTACTATGTGGCCCCGTCCACCCCGTCCTTCCCCGACGCGCCTGTCACCCACCAGTTCTACAAGGAGATCGAGTGGGTGAGGGAGCGCGGACTGCTCAACGGCTACACCGACGGCACCTTCCGCCCCGAGAACAACATCACCCGTGACGCGACCGCGGCCCTGTTCTACCGCGCCGCCGGCTCCCCGGCCCACGCCGCGCCCTTCACCTCCCCGTTCGAGGACATCCGCACCACCCAGCAGTTCTACAAGGAGATCTGCTGGATGGCGGAGAAGAAGGCCGCCTCCGACGGCAAGGAGGTCACCATCTCCACCGGGTGGGCCGACGGGACCTTCCGCGCCCGGTCCTTCACCAGCCGCGATGCGATGGCCGCCTTCCTGTTCCGCTTCGACAAGGTCGTGTGAGGGCCGGCCGCGGCGAAGGGCCGATCCAGCCCTTCACTGCTCGCCTGTGCGCATGCCACAGGCTGCCGCTCGCACGTAGTCCGCACCTTCCGGGGG
>NZ_LDNX01000122.1:0-10136 GCF_001027955.1 Kocuria sp. SM24M-10
CCGATACTCCACGGCCGGACCGAGTCCGGGGCGCCGCCGTAGCTGATGAGGTCGACGTTGATGGGAAAGTGCGTTATCCGTTTCTTCGGTGTTCGCAGGTCATCGGGGCTGTTGGCCTTTCAGGTCGATGTAGTCGGACATGGGTGTGGCGGATCGGGCGGCGTGCTGGGCGATGATGTCGGGGCTGTAGCCGAGGAGGTCGATCAGGGTTCGTGCGTCGACTTCTTGGGTGAGGTCGCGCAGCGTGGCGTTGCGGGCGCGTTGGGCGTCGATGCCGAGGACTTTGAGCCTGCCGGAGAGGGTGTTCGGGTGCAGGTGCCGGCCTGCTCGGGTGCCGGGGAACAGCCACGGCGTGCCGGTGTTGATGGTGTTCTGGTGCCCGGGGTCCTGCAGGTGCTGCCAGAACACCTCGGTGAGCGCTTCGGGAATGGCTGTCGGGGTGGTCCCGAGGGTGAGGAGCATGCCGTCCGGGGTGGCCGTGAGGTCTTCCCGGCGGAGCAGGACGATCTTGTTGAGGGGGTGGGCCCACAGCAGCAGGATGAGCCCGGCCAGGCGGGTGGAGCTGGTGACCTGGCGGTGTTCGAGGCAGTTCCGGAGGAGCTCGAGGCGCTGCGTCTGGGTGATCATGGGCGTGGAGTGGGCGTTGCGGAACGGCACCTGAAGTGCCCCGGTGCGGTGGTCTTGGTCGTGGTCGAGCCAGCGGATGAAGGCGCGGATGTGCTTGCGGGTGCTGGGGCCGGCGCTGAGGTAGTCGTCGATGTGGAGTTGGCGCAGTTCATCCGCGGTGACGTGGTGGTGTGCTCGTAGCCAGAGGAGGAACTTCCCGGCTTCGGTGATCTCTTGTTTGGCCGTATGGGTGCTGGCCTGAAGATCGGCATTGGGATCGGCCGCCTGGGCGCGGATGCGCTCGAGGTGGTGCCAGGTGGCGAAGCGCTCGATGAGGTGGGCGGTGCCGTCGTCGGGGAGGCTGGCGATCCTGGTGGTGAGCCAGTGTTCGAACCGTGCGAGGGTCTCGTTGCCGCGGGCGTCCATCATGCGGTGGTGGACGAGCAGAGCCCGGAGGTGTTCGGCGGCGTTCGAGCGGGGGAGACGGTCGAAGGCTTCGTGGGTGAGCGCCAGCTCGCGGGCGCCGATAGCTTCCAGCAGGGTCCTGGCCCGGGTGCCTGGGCGCATGTAGGTATAGACGCTCTCGGGCCGTTGGGAACTGGTGAGCACTTTGATGAGCCGGTGCAGGCGGAGGTCCTTGCCGGGGGCGAGCACGGTGGTGAGGTCGTCGGTGAGCGCGCAGCGGATGCAGCGCCCGGCCCGGAATCTTTCGGCTTCGCGGTGACAGCGGGTGCAGGTCAGGGCGGTGGTGATGCCGGCGCAGTCCCGGCAGATGGGCTCTCTCTCGGTGGAGCGACCCGGGAGCATGCGGTGTTCCCGGCAGTGCGGGCAGGTGCCGTAGGTGTGGGTGGCGTCGGTGAAGCAGGCCCCGCAGATGGCTCCGTCGGGCCAGTGCACGCGGATCTTGGCGACCTGCTGGTGGCAACGGTCGCAGGCGTGGGGCCCGGTCGAGCGGGGCCGGCCGCGTTTGCTCGGGGCGGGGAGGTCGGTGAGCGTGGGGGGCCGGGCGGATCCGTTGCCGTCGGTGGCCGGGCGCCAGGGATCAGTCATCGTCGTCGTCGATGATCCGGGCGCGCACGGGGCGGTAGTGGCGAAGGTCGGGGAGGTCTTCACCGGCGGCCGGACGGTGTTGCCGGACGGTCTTGGCGTCGGTGGCCGTGTAGGTGATCAGGTCGTTGGGCGTGACCTCGAGGGCGTCGCAGAGGGCGACGAGGACCTTGAAGGAGATCCGCTCGGGTTGCTGGGTCACGATGCGCCACACGGCGTTGGCGGTGAGGGTGATGCCGCGTTCGTGCAACAGCTCGGCGAGGTCCTTGGCGGTGTGCACGCCGCGGCGTGCCATGATCTCGCGGACCCGCCAGGTGTAGGTGATCTCGCGTGTGCTCATGGGGCTCTCCTGGGTGCGGGCAGCCCGAAGGCTGCCTGGAGGGTGCGGTCGTGGGCCCGTTCCAGAGCCAGTCGCTGGTAGTCGGGGGAGGGCAGGGAGTAGATCGAGGTCGTCGCGGCGTGCTCGTGGCCCAGCTGGAGTTGAACGAAGGTGACGTCGAAGCCCGCCCCGGTGATCAGCTGCGTGGCGTAGGAACGACGGAAGGAGTGCAGATCGAGCCCGGGCGGGAAACCGAGCTCATCGATGAAGCCTCGCAGCCTCCCGAGCAGATGCGACTCGCCCACGATCGCCCCGGTGCTGGTGGGGAAGAGATCGCTCACCGGGTGCCCATAGCGGGGCAGCCCGTTGCGGATCCAGTCCTGGATCATCTCCGCGGACCAGGGCCAGACGGTCAACACGGAGCGGACCTTCTTCGCCGAGCCGCGGTGGGACTTTCCCCAGCGCACGCGCAGCACCCCGTGACCGCCGAGATAGGGGGCCCGGTTGTTGGACGAGAAGTCCACGACCTGCAGGTGCCGCAGTTCGTTGGAACGCAGTCCCCAGCTGTAGGCCGTCTTGAACGCGATCGCATCGCGCCATGCAGCCACCGCACCCTTGCGCCCGGAGATCAGGATCCGCTCGACCTCCAGATCGGCCAGATCGAACAGCTCCTGCAGCTCGGCCTGGGTGAAGGGGCGTTTGGCCGGGCGCGCTTCGGTGGGCTGGGCATGGGTGAGGCGGTTGAGCTCGGTCACGACCTGGGCGAAGACCTGCCCGAACGACCTCGCGGCCTGCTCGCACCAGTCGTAGTGCGGATCGCAGGCGTAGTCGCAGAACAGCTTGATCGCCCCCTGATAGGAGCGCACGCTCCCGTGAGAGAGGTTGCGCACCGCGCGGGCGTGGGAGAAGAACTCGTCCGCATCTGACAGCGTCCACTCCCACGGGTAGCGCCCCGAGAAGTCCACCAAGCTCATCACGACGCTGCGCCGGGTGCGAATCGTGGCCGGCGCGAAGTCCTTCGCCCGCTGCTGAGCGCCCCACCCATCCAAGACACTGGCCAAGAAGACGTCCGGATCGGGGGCTTGCCCACCGAAGGGAACGAACCGCACGTTCTCGCCATCGTGGCCCATGAGTCGTCCTTGGATGTCAGAAGATGCTTGCGATAGTCGCACACAGATTGCGTGTATCGCAATCACCGCCGGGAAAGTCCAGGCCAGAAGCCGAATGGGCATGGTGGATCCAGGCGCCATTCGCGTCACGTACGGCACGTCACCCCGCGGTGATCAAGCAGGATAAGCCCAGGTCAGAAGGCAGTTAGGGGAGCATCGGGGCCGTTACCCAGAACCTCACGATGTGCAGAAACCGCGAATAGAGTCGTTGTGGATTTACATAAGAACTATTATCGGCGCTTTGAGTAGGACGAGTAGAAGCAGGTGCGAGAACTCGTCGCATCCTCCCTACGGGCACCTGTCCAGTCCACTACAGGGTGCAGGACACGTGGGTCGGGTCTGCGGGCTGGTGGCCCTGCGGTCGTAACGGGTGGCCGGGCGGCGGAAGGCCAGAGACCAGGCGATGGTGCGTTCCACGACCGAGTGATACCGGCCGAGCCGTTCGCCGGGGTCCGCCCCTGATCCGGACGATGCGGGCGGCGATTCCGTACCGACGCAGGTAGTGACGCACCCTACGGTCGTCATAAGCCTTATCCGCGTGCAGCTTGACCGGTCGGCGCCGTGGACGGCCGCCGCCTGAACCCTTGACCGGGGCCAGCCCACCCAGGATCGGCTCCACAATCATGAAGTCGTGCCTGTTGGCCCTGGCGATCGAAATCCCTAACCGTCGGCGGCGACCCGCAGATGGTACGCGGTGCCGGCCTTGCCGCGGTCCGCGGGGTTGGACCCAGTCAGTCCCCTTTTCGCCTGGATGCTGACCGAGTCCGGGCACGCTTTCGACCAATTAAGAGCCCCATTCCGACCCAGCTGGTTGAGGACGGCGTGGTGCAGCTCGTTCCCCACCCCAACCTATGGTGCGTTCTCGCGCCGCAGCGTGACCAAGGCGATGCCGCCGGCCAGCATGGCCCCTGTGGCCCCTAGGACCAGTGCGGTCCGTGGCGAGGCCGCGTCGGTCACATAGCCAGCCCACAGGGCTGCCACTGGCGTGAGTCCGAAGGTAGTGACGTTGACCCAGGAAGCCGCACTAGCCGTTTTTCCGGGGCCAGCGGCGGTCTGAGCAGCTCGTTGAAGCACGCTTTGATACCACCCCAGTGCAGCACCCAGCAATGGGGATAGAACCAAGAACTGGGTTGTGCTGCCCATGCCCGAGGCCAGAAGGAGCCCACCGCCCAAGGCACCCGCTGCAGGCCCAAAGGCGTACGGACCCATCCGGGTACGAGCCGAGGCCGCCAAACCGCCACCGATGGCCCCTATCGCGTTCAGGGTGTGCGCCAGGCCCAGTGCCGCAACACTGGATTGCAGTTCCAGGGTCATCATCGAGGTGACGGTGACGTTGAAGTTCAGCGCGGCGACCGTTACCAACGCGCTCAATGACATAACGATTGGAAAGGCAGGACGTTGACGCCGCAGTGGGTCGAGCCCTTCCCCATTCACAGGTGCAGCTTCCTCTGCCGACGAAGCAGGGACTGTGGAGTGGTCCGGAAGAGTGGTTACCAAGCCGATGACGGCAGCGCTGAGGGCAGCCGCGAGGAGGAAGCACAGTTTTGGGCCGGCCCCCGCGTATGCCAAGCCCGCCAGGCCAGGGCCGATGAACCTGCCGGCAGAGGCCGCCACGGTGTGCCGGGCCAGCGAGGGTCCCAGCCTGTCTGAGCCCACGAGGTGGGCAGTGAGCCCGAACGCGGCGGGGCGCTCAAACGCTTGCGCTACACCGCTCACGGCCAGGAGGGCGTATAACCCCCATAACCATTGCGGGTTCAATGGATTGGCGGCCAGCGCTAGCACCGTCGCCAGGGATACCACGTTGGCTGCCAGCAACAGGCGCCGGGGTCGTCCGTGGTCTGCCCACCGGCCTGGCAATGGCCCCAAAAGCAGCTGCGGGAGGAACTGGATCACTGTCACCCACGCCAGTGCAGAGGCGCTTCCGGTCAGCTCCAAGATCAGCAACGACACCGCGAAGTTGCGGAACCATACCGCCGTTTGTGTCAGGAACTGCGCGGCATACAGCCGACGCAACCGGCCAGAGCCTTCCTGCGATGATTTAAGCATCCAGGCGCTGGATGAGGAACTGTTCGATCTTCGATCCCAGTGACGCCGCCTCCGAGGATCGGGGGTCTGCGTTGCTGGCGTGGATTTCCAGTACTGGGATGCCGGCGGCTTCGAGTGCTTCGGTGGTGAAACGGGCGCCGGGGATGTCGTCGGCAACCAGGTGGACGACACCGTCCACACCATGGGTGAGGGCCTCTTTGACATACCAGTCGCCGGCCCACCCGGGCATGTAGAGCTGGTCGGTGAAGCCGGTGAAGCGAGCGGCCAGGGCACGCATGGGATCACTGCCGTAACGGAGGTAGCCGTCGGCGGCGATGGCCAGGTACATGGACCACACGAACACCGCCCCGTACTCTTCCTCGAACCTTCGATATAGGTCCATGTCGAACCACAGGCCCCGCCCGATCCACATCAGCCGTTTCCGCTCGCGCGGCCAGACCGCACGACCTGCTGCGACAGCGGCCTCTAATTCTTCGTAGAAGGTCCGGGCGGCGTCGACAGCCCACTGGGTGCCGCGGTGCCACTGCGGAAGCATCACACTGTTGATGGTGTCGTGGACGCTCACGGGCATGGGTCGTGCGGTGGCCAGCAGGTCCCGGGACCGACGGTTCCATTCGGCCTGTTGGTTGACCCGGTCCATGACCTCTCCAAACCGGTCCAGGTCGAAGCGGCGCCCGCTCCAGTCTTCGAGGAAGTCCATCAGTTCCCAGTTCTCCGCCACCATGAGGTCCAGTCGGTCAGCGCCGAAGGCCTCCTCCCACCGGTGGGGCACGAGCTCCCACCACCGCGGCGGGGCGTCGACGGCCGCTGAGCGCTCGAACGGGAAGAACGTGGTGTGCTCAGATTCGGCCCATAAATCGAAGACCTTCCGGGCGGCGTCTCCGCTGTTCTCGGCAATGACCAGGCCCGGTCGCGGGAGACCGCCCCACGGTGCCTCCTCTGCTGGCAGGTCGACGGATCCTAGGGCCACCGCGTCGTACTGGCGTGAGTCGTCCGGGTACTCTGCCCGGCGGAGTGCGTCGAGGCTGCGCTCAGCCATCCTCTTGGCTCCGACCAGGGAGGCCCACCACTGGTTGACGACGTAGGGGATGTCCATGGCGCGCAGGATTTCCTGCGGAGCGTCGGCGTTCACCAAGGCCAGAGGCTCCCCCGTCTGGACACGTAGGCGCAGGTCCTCGAACCACTCCTTCTGATGGGCGCTGGCTCGTCGAGCGCTGTCCAGGCGTGCAGCTGTCATAGTTGGGCCTCCAAGGTCTGGGAAGCGGACAGGGCGTCCAAGGTCTGTTGGAGCTGCACCGGATCCGGGCCTGGACCCTGGTCGCGCAACAGCACAGCCGGTACGCCCTCGGCCTGGGCGATGGCGCGCAGGTGCGGGAAATCCCAGAGGGGGGCTTCGTCGTGGCGGCGTACGTAGGACAGGACGGCTCTGGCCTGGGTGCGCCGCACGGTGGCGGCGGCCCATCGGGACCGCTCCAGCGCACTGGCCGTGGTCGCCTCAGGTCCGCGGCGCCCGTAGGCGGCGGCGAGGGCGGCCAATTGGCCGTCGAAGTCGCCGTCCGGGGCCGGGTGCACGTCGATGGTGAGAGCGAGAAGTCCCCGGTCGTGGTCCTCCCCCACCACCTGCCAGCCTGAGTCCTCGATGGCGGCGTAGACGGTGTCGGCCTCGTGTGGGCTGCCGGAGAGGAACAAACCAGGAGCAGCATGAGCACACCGTGTCTGTGAGTCGTCAATCCTGGTGTTGATGATCTCCTGGGCCACGGCAGGTTCCAGTGTCTCGGCCGCCGCAAACAACCGGAGAGCTTCGATGCCGGAGATTTTCCGGTCGATCCGGGCTTGTTGGGCTCGATGCAGTTGGTCCCGTACCGCCGCACACTGCCGCACGGCCGTGGTCACGGTGGTGGCATCCGGACTCTGACCGGTCCATCGAGGTAGGACATTGACCAGTCGCCGGACCTGCGCCCGGTTGTAGGCGGCCGTCGCCGGGCGAGGCAGATGCAGCAGGTCGATCAGATGGACGGGCGGCAGCCCCGATGTGCGCTGGGCCAGTTCTCGCAGCACGTAGTACAGCCGCAAGGAAGCCTCCCGCTCCCTGGAGATCACGATCCCGGTCAGGAAGTTCAGCTCTCCGGACAGGATGCGAGCCAAAAGCAGAACGGCTGGCTCGTCGACAGCACCGAGCAGTTGAGCGGCTCGTGTGTGCAACGCCACCGCCGAGCCCGGGCCCTGCGGGATGTGAGGATCGCCGTGAAGGCGGACCGGATAGCCGCCGGCGGCCAGCACCAGTTCCCGGGGAACGTCGGCGCCGACAACGCCGACGACGCATTCGCCGCTCAGCGCCATCTCCTGGGCCCACTGGTAGCGGTGGTCATACAGCCAGTCAGGGTCCGGGACACTGGCCTCGATCTCTGTCGCAGAGTCCTCCCTCATTGCAGGGCACGCTCTCGCGTGGCCGGTGCCGCCTGCAGGATGCCCTCGTGGTGCAGAGCGTCCACCTGCTCCGATGTGTAACCGAGCAGGCCCTGCAGCACCGTGTCGGTGTGTTCGCCCAGTCGGGGGGCGGGTCGGTCCAAAGAGATATCGGACCCCGACATCAGGAAGGGCATACCCGGCCCGTAGACTTCCTTGCCCTCTCCTCCGCCGGGCAGATGAAGGCGGACCACTTCCTGCCGTTGTTGCACCCGGGGATCGCGCACGGCGTCGGCGGGATCCCGGACGGGGGCAACGGGCACATGATGGATTTCTAGATCCGCGAGAATCTCGCTCAGGGGCCGGTCAGAAGCCCACTCGGCGATGAGGCCGTGCAGTTCGTCGGCGTGCTGCACACGACCGTCCCGGTGGGCGAAGCGGGGGTCTTCAATCAACTCAGGGCGCCCCATAGCGGCCAGCACCCCGTGGGCGAACTTATCCGTCGGGGCACACAGGGCGAACCATCCGTCGGCGGCGGTGAAAGTGCCGAAGGGCGCCAGGCGGGGCACGTGCTCACCGGTGCGCACCGGCAGTCCGAGTTCTTCGTAGGCGTCGAAGGGTTCAGCGGCCACCAGGGAAGTGAGGGAGCCGAGCATCGACACGTCGACGTACTGGCCGTGGCCCGTACGCTGGCGCTGCACGACGGCACCGAGGGTGCCGATGACCGAGAACAGCGGGGCGACCAGGTCCCCGACGGGCAGACCGAATCGGACGGGCCCGCTTCCGGGCTCGCCGGCGGTCATCATCACTCCGCTCAGCGCCTGGACGATGGTGTCCATGGCCCGGCCTTCTCCACCGTCGGCGCCGAAACCGCTGATGGAGGTGTAGATGATGGCCGGGTTGATCTCGCTGACCGTGGCGTAGTCGATGCCCAGGCGGGCGGTGACGCCGGCGCTGTAGTTCTCTACGACGATGTCCGCCTGGGCGACCAGGTCCAGAAACACCTGCTTGCCCTGCGGGTGCTTCAGGTCCAGGGCCAGGGATTCCTTGTTGCGGGCGCGGGAGAGGATGGAGACCGACATGTCCTCCTCCGTGCTGCGGGCGACGTTGAGGCCCTCGGCCGTGAGGTAGGGGGAGTTGTTGCGGGCCGCGTCCCCGCCGGTGGCGGGGTTCTCGATCTTGATCACCCGTGCGCCGAGTCCGGCCAGCAGCAGTGTGGCGTAGGGACCGGCAAGGGCGGTGGTCAGGTCCAAGACGGTGAGCCCGTCCAGGGGGCGGTCGTTCATGATGTCTCCTCAGTCGTCAGCCCGGCGCTGAGCAGGACGCGCTCCTCGGCCCAGGTGAACTCGGTGGTGAAGCCGGCCTGACGGGTGATGTCGGTGATGTAGTCGGTCACGTGCCGGGCATCGTGCTCGTCGGTCAGCGGTACCGGGCGTGCTTGATCGTCGATCCAGCACGGCACCAGGGCGGCTTCGCTCAGCGCCCCGTCTCGGAAGGTGCACCATGCGATGGCGGTGTGGCGGCTGTCGGGGTGGAACGGGTAGGTCGGCATGGCAGGGTCAGGGGCGAAGCCGAACATCCGGATCCGGCGTTCGGCCCATTCGCGTCGCTCGGCAGATTCGCCCTGGCCGTTGAGGGCCTGGGTGACGGTGGCGAAGTTGCCCAATCCGTGGAAGATGGGCACGCCCCGGTAGATCTCCACACCGCGCATGATGTGCGCGTGGTGGCCCAGAACCAGGTCCGCCCCCGCGTCAACGGCGGCGTGCGCCAGCGGAACCTCGTAGTCGGCCAGGACGGCGGGCGTGTGGCCGACGCCCTTGTGCAGAGCCACGACGACCACATCCACACGAGACTTCAAAGACCGGATGCTCTCTTCCATCCGGCGTTGGCTGGCGGGTGCGACAAAGGTGTAGATGGTGGGGGGCCCTCCGGGAGTCGCCGAGTCCAGTTCGTAGTGGGTGAGCACGTGGACGTAGTTGAGCCCCCGATAGTGGTGTAGCGCGGTGGCCCTGCTCGTCGTTCCGGACGAGAGCGCGGCCACCGTGAGATCTTTCGAGTTCACCTCTCACAGCACCCTCGAAAGGACATCATCACGATGACCGCTCCTCATATTGTCGACCCTGCCGGCCTGCTCGGCGAAGCCCTGTCCGAGGCCTCCCCGGATCTGATGCGATCACTGCTGCAGACAGTGATCAACGCCCTGTTGTCGGCCGATGCCGAAGCGGTCGCCGGCGCCGAATGGGGCCGACCGTCCCCGACCCGGGTGACCCAGCGCAACGGCTACCGCCACCGCGAGCTCGACACCCGCATCGGCACCATCGACGTGGCCGTCCCGAAGCTGCGCACCGGAACCTACTTCCCCGACTGGCTGCTCGAGCGCCGCAAGAGGGCCGAGTCCGCCCTCATCACGGTCGTGGCCGACTGCTACCTCGCCGGGGTCTCGACCCGCCGGATGGACAAGCTGGTGAAGACCCTCGGCATCAACTCCCTGTCGAAGTCCCAGGTCTCGCGCATGGCCGACAACAGGGCGTTGATCACTGTCT
>NZ_LDNX01000123.1:0-24958 GCF_001027955.1 Kocuria sp. SM24M-10
CTCGAGCACCTGCACCGGTCCGGGCCCGGCGGCGTCGTCGGTGCCGTACCAGTAGCCGGAGGAGGTGGGGACTCGAGACATCATGCCGATCATCCTAGGCCACCGACAAGCCCGGTAGTCGAGTAACTAGACAAACTAGACACAATCGACTTGGATGATGTGGTGCGCGTCTCGCGGTTCCGGCCCGGCATGCGCACCACCGCAGGGAACGCAGGGAACGTGAGGAAGGTCGAGGGATGAACCAGCAGGTGCAGCACGGGTCCACGCAGCAGAGGACGGAGCCGGGAACCGGCCGTCCGGCCACCTTGGAGACGACGGGCCCCGTGCACTGCGGCCGCCCCATGCCGGTGCGCCCGCTCGACCTCGCCGATCTCGACGGCCGCGCGAACCACGCCGCTGCCCAGGCCGCCGTCGACGGCCGCCGGCTGCACGCCTGCACCTGCGGCTTCCTGCTCGAGACGGAGGATCCCGCCGGGACGGGCGCACCGCTCGTCGCCCGCGGGGACGAGCACCTGTTCCACCCCTTCTTCACCCGGCGGGTCCTGGCGGCGGCCGGGCGCGCCGAGACGGCCGAGTGGACCCTCGACCAGCAGCTCGCGGAGGACGACACCTCCGAGGGGTGCGAGAGCGCCGCCCGGCACGTGTGGCTGCTGGATGCCGGCGCCGAGACCGCGCAGTGGGAGCTGGACCGGGCCGTCGACGCCCTGCACGCCGAGCTGCGCCTGGCCGCCCGCCACGGGGTGCCGCTCGCCGCCCTGTCCGAGGCCGCCGGCCTGGACGAGGAGTCCGTGCTCGCAGCCCTGCGCCACGACGGGGCGCCCTCCGTCCCGGTCGGCGAGGACCGTCGAGGACCCCGCGCGGCGGCGCCGAGCACAGGAGTGACCGAACTGCGCACCCAGGGTCACCGCGCATCGGCGGAGGCCCAGCAGGTCGGCGCTCTCGCCGCCGCGGGCTGAGCCGACGCCCTCCGCGTGGAAGCCGGCCGGCGGCCCCGGCGCAGATCAGCGCCGACACGGCCCCCGTGTGAACCGGCTTACACAATGCCGTCAATTCGTTTACATGTCAGTAATCTGATCTCGAGGAGCTCGGCCGGCGCACGGGTCCGATGTGCGATGCACGTGGGGGGACACCGGAGCGCAGCCGGCCGGCAGCTCACGGCGCCGCCCCCGGTCTGATCCACCGGGGGCGGCTCACCTCCCGGCCCCGTCGACCGCCGTGAACGGGCCGCACCTCCCCTGACTCCTGCTCGCCGGGAGGACAGCACCTCGACCGGGGACCTCTCGGCACCCGCCCCAGCACCCCGCCGGGCCTTCCGGAACATCCCCCTGCCGACCGACCTGTCTGCCCGTCCACCGCTCGGACGCGGACTGCTGCATGACGCATTCACGGTCGCACATGACCACCACCCCTCGACACGGCTCGAATGATCAGTAGACTGTGCTTCGCGTCACTTCCCAGCCCTGTCATTCCTGACCGAGAGGCCGATCCCATGAAGAAGTCCGCTCTGCTCGCCGCGCCCGCCCTGGCACTCGCGGCCGTGACCCTGCCCGCCACCGCCGCCACCGCCGCCGCCGAGAGCTGGTCCTTCCAGGCCGAGCTCGCGCCGGTCAACAACAGCACCGCCGCCGGCAGCGCCGTCGTCGACGTCACCGGCCAGGAGGCCACGGTGACCGTCGAGGTCGCCGGGGCGCCCGCCCTCTTCCAGGGCGCGCCCTATCCGCACGCCCAGCACATCCACATCGGGGGCCAGGGGGTGTGCGCTCCGCCCAGCGCCGACGCCGACGGCGACGGCGCGGTGAGCTCCATGGAGGGTCAGCCCTGGACCGGCGGGATCGGCACCTCGCTGACCACCTCGGGGGACACGAGCCCTGCCTCCGCGGTGGCCATCGACCGCTTCCCGGCCGGTGAGGCCTACACCTATCAGCGGACCTTCCCGGTGGACGGCGCCACGCTCGCCGCCCTGCAGAGCGGCACCGCGGTGGTCAACGTCCACGGCGCGGACCCGGCGGCGCTCTCGGCCGAGGCGCAGGCGAAGGCCAACCCGATGGCCCCGGCCCTGCCGCTGGCCTCCGACATCCCGATCGCCTGCGGGGTGCTCGCACCCGCCCAGATGGCGATGCCCGAGGGCCCGGCGGACACCGGCGTGGAGACGGCGGCCGCGGGCTCGGACGCCCGCGGTCTGGCCGGGGCGGCCGTGCTGGGGATGCTCGCCCTGGGCGGTGCCGCGGTGGGCCTGCGCCGCCGCGCGACCGGCGGTCGCTGACCCCGGACGCTCCGTGCCCCGGCACCGCGCCGAGACCCGCCACCTCCGCACGGGGGTGGCGGGTCTCGCCGTGGTCCTGGGCCTGTGGTGCACCGGGGACAGCACCGCGCCGTCGCACCCCACGACGGCGCAGCGCCCCGTCGCCGGGCATCCCGTCCCGCCCGCCGTCTCCCTCCCGCTCGCCGCCCCCGTCCCGCCCGCCGTCTCCCTCCCGCCGGAGGCGACGGCCTCCGGCACCGCGGGGCCCGGCGCTGCGACGACCTCGGGCCTCCCCGGCGCTCCGACGGCCGCCACCTCCGCACTCCCGACACCCGGCGCCACGGCGTCCGGCACCCCGGCACCGGGTGCCCCCGCGCGCGGGCCGGCCTCGGAGCCCCGTCCGCGGGCGCTGCCCGCCTCGGCCCCGGTGCGCCTCACCATCGGCGCCATCGGGGTGGAGGACCGGCTCATGACGCTGGACCGGCGCCCCGACCGCACCCTGGAGGTCCCGCCGGAGCACCCGGGCGCCCCGGCCGGCTGGTACCGGCGGTCACCCGCTCCGGGCCAGGCGGGCCCGGCCGTGCTGCTGGGGCACGTCAACGCCACCGGCGGCGGCCCGGGGGTCTTCGCGGACCTGCACCGGCTGACCGCCGGGGACCGCATCGCCGTGGCCCGGGCGGACGGGTCCACGGCGGAGTTCGCGGTGGACGCCGTCGAACGCCACGCGAAGGACTCGTTCCCCACGCTGCGGGTCTACGGCAACACCGCCGGCCCGGAGCTGCGGCTGGTCACCTGCGACGGCTACGACCCGGCGACCGGGTCCTTCGACGAGAACCTCGTGGTCTACGCCTCCCTGATCCGGAGCTGAACGGCCCGCCCCGGAACGGCACGGCGCCCCGCGCCGCGGCCCGTCCGGGAACGGGGGCGGCGGCGCGGGGCGCCGTCGCAGCGTGCGTCGGATCAGCTCGTCACACCAGCTGGTCGGACCAGGTCGTCAGATCAGCTCGTCCGTGAGGTGGTTGGGCGTGCCGAAGCGGTGGGCGGTGATGCTCACGGCCTGCTCGTGCAGGAACGGCAGCATCTCGACCCGGCCGGCCCCCGTGACGGGGTGGGCGTAGACGGCCACGTCGGGACGGGACCCGGTCGCGGCGATGAGGCCCGCGCGGTCCCCGCCGATGAGACGGACCCGCCCGCCGCCGAGCTCGGCGGCGCCGGCCAGCCAGGCGGCGTCGTCCTCCACCCGGACCCGCACGCCGCGGCCGGTGAGCACGGCGGCCACCGCGGCGGGCAGCTCGAGCGCCGAGGAGACGGTGAGCTCGGCGCCGGCGCGCAGGCCGGCGGCGACCACGCGGAGCAGATCGGCCAGGGGCTCCCCCTCGGACAGCCGCACCGTCACCGGCAGCGGCAGGTAGCGGAAGACGTTGCGCTCCGCGTAGAGCTGCGAGACGTCCCGGGCCACCCCGAACTCCTCGGCCCAGGCGGCCTCGTCGCTGCGCAGCGCCTGCTCGAGCGTCCCGGCCTCCTGCGCCGTGACCCCGGCCCGCCCCGCACGGGCGGCGTCGAGCAGGCCGGCCACGGCCGTGTCGGTCACGGGGCGTCCGTTCCCGCGCAGCGGCGCCGGCTCCCACTCGCCCAGGCCCATGAGGTAGCTGGGGCCGCCGGCCTTGGTGCCCGGGCCGACCGCGGACTTCTTCCAGCCGCCGAAGGGCTGGCGCTGGACGATGGCCCCGGTGATCCCGCGGTTGACGTAGACGTTGCCGGCCTGGACGTGCTCCAGCCAGTAGCCGATCTCCTCCGGGTCCAGGGAGTGCAGACCGCCGGTGAGGCCGTAGTCGACCTCGTTCTGGATGGCCACGGCCTCCTCCAAAGTCTCGGCGGTCATCACGCCGAGCACCGGGCCGAAGTACTCGACCAGGTGGAACTCGGAGCCGCGCTGCACCCCGGTGCGCACGCCCGGGGACCACAGCTTGCCCGTGCCGTCCAGCTGCTGCGGCTCGATCAGCCAGGACTGGCCCTCCTCCAGGCTGGTCAGGGCCTGGAGCAGCTTGCCCTCGGCGGGCTCGGTGAGCGGGCCCATCTGCGCGGCGGGGTTGGTCGGGTAGTCCACGGTCAGGGAGCTGACCGCGTCCACCAGCTGGTTGCGGAACCGCTTGGACTTCGCCACCGAGCCCACGAGGATCACCAGGGAGGCCGCCGAGCACTTCTGCCCGGCGTGGCCGAACGCGGAGTAGGCCACGTCCTTGGCGGCGAGGTCGAAGTCGGCGCTGGGCGTGACGATCAGGGCGTTCTTGCCCGAGGTCTCGGCCAGCAGCGGCAGGTCGGAGCGGAAGGAGCGGAACAGCTCCGCCGTCTCGTACGCCCCGGTGAGGATCAGCCGGTCCACCGACGGGTGGGAGACCAGCTGGCGGCCGAGGGCACGCTCCTCGAGGTCCACGAGGGCGAGCACGTCCCGGGGGACCCCGGAGGCGTCCAGGGCCTCCCAGATCGCCTCGGCCACCACGGCGCCGCAGCGCTTGGTCGGGCCGGCCGGTTTGAACACCACCGGGGACCCGGCGGCCAGGGCGGCCAGCGCCGAGCCGGCCGGGATGGCCACGGGGAAGTTCCACGGCGGGGTCACCACGGTGAGCCGGGAGGGCACGAAGGACGCGCCGTCGACCTCGTCCAGCTCCCGGGCGCGCTCGGCGTAGTAGTGGGCGAAGTCGACGGCCTCGCTGATCTCGGGGTCGGACTGGTCGAGGGTCTTGCCCGCCTCCGCGGCCGCGACCTCGAGCAGCTCCGCCCGGCGGGCCGCCAGGGCCTCCCCGGCGCGGTGGAGCACCTCGGCCCGCTGGGCGCCGGTCAGCGCGGCCCAGCCGCGGCCGGCCTCGAGCGCGGCGTCGATGACGCGGTCGAGCTGCTCCTCGGTCTGCAGCGCCGCGGCCGCGACGGTCTCCGTGCCGGCCGTCGATCCGGGGACGCGGTCGAGGATCGCCCGGCCCCAGTCCCGGTTGGCGGCCACGGCCGGGTCGGTGTCGGGGGTGTTGGCGAAGCCGTCGGTCGGGGCGGGCAGCTCGGGCAGCCGGCGGTCCTGGACCCGGTGGGGCAGCGGCACGGTGTCGTCCAGCGCGGCCAGCGAGGCGAGGAAGCGGTTCTTCTCCCGCTCGAAGAGCTCCTCGTTCGCGGAGAGCTCGAAGACCGCGGACATGAAGTTCTCCTGGCTCGCCCCCTCCTCCAGGCGGCGGATCAGGTAGGCGATGGCCACGTCGAACTCGGCCGGGTGCACCACCGGGGTGTAGAGCAGCAGGGAGCCGACGTCGCGCTTGACGGCCTGGGCCTGGCCGGTGGCCATGCCCAGCAGCATCTCGAAGTCGATCGCCTCGACCACGCCGCGCTCGGTGGCGAGCAGCCAGGCGAAGGCGATGTCGAAGAGGTTGTGCCCGGCCACGCCGATCCGCACCGCGTCGGCGTGCTCCGGCTGCAGCGCGTAGTTCAGCACGCGCTTGTAGTGGGTGTCCGAGTCCTGCTTCGTCCCCCAGGTGGCCAGCGGCCAGTCGTGCAGGGAGGCCTCGACCTGCTCCATGGGCAGGTTCGCCCCCTTGACCACGCGGACCTTGACCCGCGCCCCACCGGCGGCGCGGCGGGCGGTGGCCCACTCCTGGAGGCGGATCATCGCCTCCAGGGCGTCCGGCAGGTAGGTCTGCAGCACGATCCCGGCCTCGAGGTCCCGGAACTGGGGCTGGTCGAGGATCCGGGTGAAGACCGCGAGGGTCATGTCGAGGTCCTTGTACTCCTCCATGTCCAGGTTGATGAACTTCGGGGTGGAGAACGAGGCGGCCCGGGCGTAGAGCGGGGTCAGCTTCTCGACGACCTCGGCCACGGCCTCGTCGAAGGCCCAGGCGGAGTGCGGGGCCACGGTGGAGGAGACCTTGATGGAGACGTAGTCGACGTCGGGCCGGGCCAGCAGCTCGTGGGTGCCCTGCAGGCGGCGGTCGGCCTCGCGCTCGCCGAGCACGGCCTCGCCGAGGAGGTTGACGTTGAGCCGGACGTCGTCCGTGCGGATCTTCGCGATCGACCTCCCGAGCTTGGCCTCGCTGGCGTCCACGATGAGGTGCCCCACCATCTCGCGCAGCGCCCTGCGGGCGGCCGGGATCACGACCTGCGGGGCGACCGGGGCCAGGACCCCGCCGGTGCGCACCGCGGTGCGCAGGTACCACGGCAGGAACGCCGGGACGCGGGGGGCGAGCCGGGCGAGGTTGCGGGCGGCGACCCGGATGTCCTCGGGGCGGATGACGCCGTCGACGAAGCCGACCGTGAAGTCCAGTCCACTGGGATCCTTGAGCACCCCGGCCAGCTGCTCGCCCGAGGCGTCCTTGGGGAACTGCTCCGCCTCGGTGAGCCAGCGGCGCACGGTGGCCACGGCCTGCTCGGGCAGCGACGCCGGGATGGCGGCGTGGGGAAGGGTGCGTCCGGCCGGCGGTTCCGCAGGGGTGTGCGCGGTCGCGGGGACGGGGATCGTCGTCATGGGTGGTACTCCCTGGTCTGCGTGGAAAGCACTGGTGCGCCCCTCACTATGCGCCTTCTTTCCGTTCGGATAAAGTGATGTTTTCCACGGATGATTCGTCAGTGGACGTGATGATTGTGAGGTGCTCCCGTGCTGGACGTGCGCAAGCTGCGGCTGCTGCGCGAACTCGCGCTGCGCGGCACCCTGGCGGAGGTCGCGGCGGCCCTGAGCTACAGCCCCTCGGCGGTCTCCCAGCAGCTCTCCGCCCTGGAGAAGGAGGCCGGGGTGGAGCTGCTCTCCAAGGCCGGCCGGCGGGTGCAGCTGACCCCGCAGGCGGAGATCCTGGTGGCGCGCACCGCGGAGCTGCTGGACGTCCTGGAGCGGGCCGAGTCGGACCTGGCGGCGTCGCTGAGCACGGTCACGGGCACGGTGCGGGTCGCCGTGTTCCAGTCGGCCGCCCTGGCGCTGCTGCCGGCGGTGCTCGGCACGATGCGCCGCGAGCACCCGGACGTGCGGGTGGAGATGGTGCAGGCGGAGCCGGAGCGTGCCCTCTACGAGACCTGGACGCGCGAGTTCGACGTCGTGGTCGCGGAGCAGTACCCGAGCCACGCCGCCGCCCACCACCCCGACCTGGACCGGCGGCGGCTCATCACGGACGCCATCCGCCTGGCCGTTCCCCCCGGGCCAGAGCACGCGTCCGTCGCGTCCCTGCAGGACGCCCGCGAGCTGCCGTGGGTCATGGAGCCCCGCGGGGCGGCGTCGAGGCACTGGGGAGAGCAGCTGTGCCGGCGGGCGGGGTTCGAGCCGGACGTCCGGTTCGCCACGGCCGATCTGCAGGCCCAGACCCGGCTCGTGGAGTCGGGCAACGCCGTGGCCCTCATGCCGGACCTCATGTGGGCGGGCGGCGACTCACCCTGCCGGCTGGTCGACCTGCCCTCCGGGCCGCGGCGGACGGTGTTCACCTCGATCCGCGGCTCGAGCGTGCAGCGCCCGGCGATCCTCGCCCTCCGCGCGGCGCTCGAGACGGTGGCCGCCGAGCTCGCCGCGCGGATGGACTGACGCTCAGGAGCGGGAGGCGGCCGGCCCGGTGAGCGCCCGGCGCAGCCGGCCGTCGGCGATCTGCTCCAGCAGCCACGGGCTGAGCAGGAACGGCGCGGCCTCGGCCGCGGCGAAGAGCTCCTCCGGGGTGATCCAGGCGACCTCCGCGACCTCGGCCGGCAGCGGCTGCGGCTGCCCGGCGGCGCGTGCGACGTAGACGGGGCAGAACTCGTTCTCCACGATCCCGGAGGCGTCCACGGCCCGATAGCGGAAGTCCGGCAGGACCTCCGTCACCCCGGTCACCGCGAAGCCCAGCTCCTGACCGGCCCGCCGGGCGACGGCCTCCTCGAAGTCCTCGCCGGGAGCCGGGTGGCCGCAGAAGCTGTTGGTCCACACCCCGGGCCAGGTCTTCTTGGCCAGGGCCCGGCGGGTCAGCAGCAGGCGCCCGTCGTCGCCGAGGACGTAGCACGAGACCGCGAGGTGCAGCGGGGTGTCCGTGGTGTGCACCTCCGCCTTGGGCGCGGTGCCCACGGGACGGTGGGCGTCGTCGAGCAGGACGACCTCCTCGACGGCTCCGGGGACGGCTCCGGGGACGGCTCCGGGGACGGCGCCGGGCACGGCGCTGGGCACGGCTCCGGGAGCGGCGTCGGGGACGACTTCGTGGCTGGCCATGGGTCTCGTTCCGGTCGGTGGCGGGAGGGTGTCCGCCCCCATTCTCTCAGGCCCGCGGGCGGGAGGCACGCGGGGCGGGGAGTGGACAAGGACGCGCCCGGGGAGCACGATCGGGAACCATGCGACGACGTCGGCCCGCCCCCGCCCCTCTGCCCCTGCGGGACGGCGTGGACCCCGTCCGGGTCCGGCTGCCGGCGGAGGACGGGCGGAGCACGGTGCGGGGCTGGCTGCTGGACCGGTTCCCGGCCTCCGCCCCGGAGCTGGAGGAGCTCTTCGCGTCCGGGGGGATCGTCGACGACGCCGGGCGGCCCCTCGCCCACGACGCCCCGTACGTGCCCGGCGGGTCGGTCTGGTACCACCGGGCCCTGCCGGCCGAACCGGAGCTGCCCGGGGACCTGCCGGTGCTGTTCGAGGACGAGTGGCTGCTGGCCGTCGACAAGCCGCACGGTCTGCCCACCACCCCGCGCGGCGGGTTCGTGGCCCAGAGCGTGCTCGTGAAGCTGCGCCGCGCCCGCGGCGAGGACCGGCTGTCCCCGCTGCACCGGCTGGACCGCGGCACGGCCGGGGTGCTGCTGCTCTCCCGGGACCCCGCGACCCGCGGCCGGTTCCAGACCCTCTTCCAGGACCGGGCGGTGGCCAAGGAGTACGAGGCGGTCGCCGTGCACCGGCCCGGGCTCGGGCTGCCGCGCGTCGTGGAGTCCCGCATCGTCAAGGACCGCACGTGCCTGCAGGCGCGGGAGGTGCCGGGACCGGCCAACGCCCGCACCGTCGTCGACCGGGCGGGTCCCCCGTTCTCGGACGCCGAGGGCGAGTGGGCGCGCTACCGGGTGCGGCCCGAGACCGGGCGCACCCACCAGATCCGGGTCCACCTGGCCGGGCTGGGCGCCCCGGTCCGGAACGACCCCCTCTATCCCCGGGTGCGGCCGGCCGGCAGCGAGGACCCCGCCCGGCCGCTGCAGCTGCTGGCCCGGCGGATCGGCCTGACCCACCCGATGACGGGCCGCCCGCTCGTGCTCGAGAGCCGGCGCGCCCTGCACAGCGGGTCCCCCGCGTGAGCGCGCCGCGCACCGCGCCGGCGGCCGCCCGGGTGCCTGCCCCGGACGTGGCCCGCGGACTCATGCTCTGGGTCATCGCCGTCGCCAACGTCACCGCGTGGATCTGGGCGCCCGGGCCCACGGACGGACCCCGCGACCGGACCCTGGGCGCCGGGGCCGGCACGGCCGGGTGGACGGCGGACGACGTGGTCAACACGGCCCTGTCCATGCTCGTGGACGGCCGCGGCTTCCCCCTGTTCTCCTTCCTGGTCGGCTACGGCGTGGGGCAGATCGCCGCCCGGGAGGCCGCGCGCGGCACCCCGCTCCCGGCCGCCCGGCGGCTGCTGCTGCGGCGCTACGGGTGGCTGCTGCTCGTCGGGGCCCTGCACGCGTGCCTGCTCTTCCCCGGGGACATCATCACGGCCTACGCCTTCGGGGGCCTGTTCCTGACCCTGCTGATCGCGGAGGGCACGGCCACCCTGCTGGTCCTGGCCGGCCTGGGCTCCGTGCTGATGGTCCTCTACGGTGCGGCGAGCTGGGCCGTGCGGACCCCCGGCACCGCGCCCTTCCCCAGCCTCGTCACCGACTCCGCGCAGGAGCACCTCGCCCTCGTGCTGGCCGAGGGCGCGGGAGTGGTGGCCTTCGCCCCGCTCCAGCTGCTGGGGCTGCTGCCCATGCTGCTGCTCGGCCTGGCGCTCAGCCGCTACCGGGTGCTGGAGGACCCGGGGCCCCGCCGCGGGCGGCTGCTGGTGACCGCGGCGGTCTGCATCGGCGCAGGGCTGCTCACCGGCGTGGGCACGGGCCTGCTGACCACCGACATGCTCGAGCCCTCCACGACCGCCGGGTCCGTGCTCACCGGGCTGGACGCCCTGACCGGGGCCGCGCAGGGCATCGGCTACGCCCTGGTGGTGGCCCTGGTCTGCGCGCGGGCCCAGCGGCGGTCCCCGGGCGCTCCCCTCCGGGCGCGGGAGCATCCCGCGCTGTGGGCGCTGCAGGCACTGGGGCGCCGGTCGATGAGCGGCTACATCGCCCAGTCCGTGCTCTTCACGGTCCTGATGCCGCCGTTCGCGCTGGGCCTCGGCCGCGCCCTGACCCCCACGGCCGCCCTGCTGCTGGGCACCACGGTGTGGCTGGTCACCCTGCTCGGCGCCGTCCTGCTCGAGCGGCGCGGCCTGCGGGGACCCGTCGAGACGGTCCACCGGCGGCTGTTCCTCGGTCCTGCCCGGGACCGCTCCGGCCCGCACCCCGCGGCGAGCGCATAGGCTCGGGGCAGCACCCTTCCCCTGCCAGCATCAGGAGCCGCCATGCCCAGCCCCACCGGCGCCGGTCCCGCACCGCGTCCGCTCTCCGCCGACCCGGCCGCCGACCTCACCGCCGACCGCACCGTGAGCGCCCCGGAGCGGGCCGACACCGCGGCCCGCTCGGTCCGGGAGCTCTTCGCCGGGCGCGCCCTGGGCGTGCCGGGCACCCTGCTGGGCGCGCCGGCGCACCCGCGGCCCCGCTCCCGCACGGCCCCGTGGCACTACTGGTGGCAGGCCCACCTGCTCGACGCCCTGGTCGACGCGGCGCTGCGGCACCGGGACGAGCCCGCCCGCGCCGAGGAGATCCGCCGCGACGCGCACCGGCTGCTGCGCGGGATCACCCTGCGCAGCGGCGGGCGGGTGACCCAGAACTCCTACTACGACGACATGGCCTGGCTGCTGCTGGCCGTGGGCCGGCTCGCCGCGCTGGACCGCGAGCTCACCGGCCGGGCGGACGTGGCGTGCCTGGACGCGGGCCGGGCCCTGCTCGCCCGGATCGAGCGGGGGCACACGGCGGACCTGGGCGGCGGGGTGTTCTGGAACACCCGCCACGACGTGAAGAACACCGCGTCCTCGGCTCCCGCGGCCCTGGCCTTCGTGCGCACGCACCGCACCGAGCAGGCCCGCGCGGTGCTCGGCTGGCTGCAGGAGAACCTGTGGGATCCCGGGCGGAGGGTCTTCCACGACGGGCTGATCCTGGTCGCCGCGGGGTCCGGCAGCGAGGTCACGCGGCGGGACGAGCGGCTGTTCAGCTACAACTCCGGACCCGTGCTCGGAGCGCTGCTCGAGCTCGCGGACGCCCCCGGCACGGGCACGGACGACCGGGCGCGCCTGCTGGGCACGGCGGCCGACGTGGTGGCGGGCGCCGCGGAGGCCTACGGCCGGCCGGTGCCGGGGCGGCGGGTCCTCACCACGCACGGCGGCGGGGACGGCGGGCTGTTCAGCGGGATCCTGGCCCGCTACCTCGCCCAGGCGGCCCGGCACCCGGATCTGGCCGAGACCGCACGGCGCACGGCCGCCGAGCTGGTGACGGGCACCGCCGACGCCCTGTGGGCCGGCCGGCGCGAGGCCGAGTCCGCCACGGCCCCCGGGGGCGGAGGCGCGCCCTCGGCCCGGACGGGCGGGGCGGTGGCGGTCTTCTCCCCCGACCCGGCGCAGCCCGCCGGGCAGGCGCAGCGCCCCGGCGCCCCGGTGGAGCTGTCCACCCAGGTCCAGGCGTGGACGGTGCTGGAGGCCGCCGCCCGCCTGGAGCGCCCGTGGACGGGGGCGGGGGCCGGCGGCTCCGCTGAGCGCTGAACCGGCGTCCCGGGCCGGGGGGAATCGTGGCCGCGCCAGGGGTCATGGGATAGAACAGCAGTATGAACTTCCTCCGCACCCCCGATCCGAACCCCGGTTGGCTCAACGAGGACGACCTGCAGGAAGCACGCCGCCGTCTGCCGATGGTGTACGTGCAGGCGCTGCCGGTCCGGCTCGACCCGCTGGGCTACCTCTCCGAGATCGGGCTGCTGCTGCAGGCCACTCCCGAGGGGGAGATGATGTACACCTTCGTCTCCGGCCGGGTGCTGTACCGGGAGACCATCCGGGCGGCCCTGCTGCGCCACCTCGAGAAGGACCTGGGCACCATGGCCTTTCCGCAGCTGCCGGTGTCCACGACCCCGTTCGCGGTGGCCGAGTTCTTCCCCTCCCCCTCCGAGACCGGGCTGACCGACGACCGCCAGCACGCCGTGGCGCTGAGCTACATCGTGCCCGTGCGCGGTGAGTGCAGCCCCCGCCAGGACGCCCTGCAGCTGTCCTGGATGAGCCCCGAGGAGGCGCTCAGCCCCGAGGTGCAGGCGGAGTTCGCCGGGGGCCGGGGAGACCTCGTGCGCCAGGCCGTCGCGCACGCGGGCTGGGGCCGCTGAGACCCCGCTCCTCCGCGCTCCGGGTGCGCAGGACCACCGCCAGGGCGTAGCTGCGGCCCACGAACAGCTCCGCGAGGAACCGGCCGCCGTGCGCCCACAGCCGCCCGGCGGCGGCTCCTCGTCCGGGTCCGGCGAATGAGCTCGCTCCCGGCGGCCTCCCGGCCCGCTCGGACCCGACCCCCGCGGTGACGCACAATGGTCGGATGACCGTGCCCGCCGTGCCCTTCCCGTTCCCCGCCGCCCGCGCCGCCTTCGGCTTCGAGGTCGAGCACCGGCTCGCGGAGACGACCCGGACCACCGGATCGCGCCTGGGCGCCGGAGACGGCCCGCTCCTGGGACGCACCGGCACGATCAACACTCCCCACGGGCAGATCCGGACCCCCGCGTTCGTGCCCGTCGGCACCGCCGCCACGGTCAAGGCGGTGCTGCCGGAGTCCATGGCGGAGCTCGGTGCCCAGGCCCTGCTCGCCAACGCCTACCACCTCTACCTCCAGCCCGGGGCGGAGGTGCTCGACGCGGCGGGCGGGCTGGGCGCGTTCATGAACTGGGACGGGCCCACCTTCACGGACTCCGGGGGGTTCCAGGTCATGTCCCTGGGCTCGGGCTTCAAGAAGGTCATCGACATGTCCACGGTCGCGTCCGCGGCGGCGGGCGACGACGACGTCGCGACCGGCAAGGAGCGCATGGCCCGCGTCGACGACGACGGGGTCACGTTCACCTCCCACATCAACGGCGACGTGCACCGCTTCACCCCGGAGATCTCGATGCAGGTCCAGCACCGGCTGGGGGCGGACATCATGTTCGCGTTCGACGAGCTGACCACGCTGCACAACTCCCGGAGCTACCAGGAGACGTCCCTCGAACGGACCCGGCGGTGGGCCCGGCGCTGCGTGGCCGAGCACGCCCGGCTCACGGAGGAGCGCGCCGACCGGCCGTACCAGGCGCTGTTCGGGGTGATCCAGGGCGCCCAGTACGAGGACCTGCGCCGGAAGGCCTGCCGGGACCTCGGGGCGATGGACTTCGACGGCTTCGGGATCGGCGGGGCGCTGGAGAAGGAGAACCTCGGCACGATCGTGCGCTGGTGCAGCGAGGAGCTGCCCGAGGACCGGCCGCGGCACCTGCTGGGGATCTCCGAGCCGGACGACATCTTCACCGCCCTGGAGAACGGCGTGGACACCTTCGACTGCGTCTCGCCCACCCGGGTGGCCCGCACGGGGGCCGTGTACGGCCCGGACGGCCGCTTCACCGTGAGCAACGCCCGCTTCCGCACGGACTTCTCCCCCGTCCAGGACGGCTGCGACTGCTACACGTGCACGCACTACACCCGGGCGTACCTGCACCACCTGTTCAAGGCCAAGGAGCGGCTCTCCGCGACGCTCACCTCGATCCACAACGAGCGGTTCGTCGTGCGCATGGTCGACGGCGCGCGGCAGGCGATGGCCGACGGCACCTACGTGGAGTACCGGGACGAGGTCCTGGGCCGGTACTACGCGCACCGCGGCTGAACGCCCCGCTCCCGGACGGCCCCCACGGGGCGCCGCGGCCGGGCCTGCCGCCGCGCCCCCGGCCGCGCCGGTCGATCAGCACATGGTGTCTAGCTCGTCGTCGCGGTGCCGTCCTCGTGGATCACGAGCACCGGGCAGGAGGCGTGGGAGACGCACGCGGCGCTGACCGAGCCCAGCAGCAGGCCCCGGAACCCGCCGTGGCCCCGCCGCCCCACCACGAGCATCGCGGCGTCCTCGCTCTCGCGCACCAGCACCTTCGACGGGTGGCCGAACTCCACGGTGGTGGTCAGCCCCTCCGGGACGTCCTCGCCGAAGGCCTGCTGGATCGCCTTGTCCACCCGCTTGTGGGTGATCTCGTCGAAGTTGTCGCTGCCGAGGGGCACGTAGCCGGCGTACTCAGGCGGGTAGTCCCAGGCCCCGACCACCCGGACGGACGCACCGAGAGCCGGGGCGATCCGGGCCGCCCAGCGCAGCGCCTCCACGGACTGCTCGGATCCGTCGACCCCGACGACGACGGCTGCTGTTCCCTGTTCCATGCCCAATCCTTTGCTCCCGCGACCACGATGGTGCGCTCAGTATCACAGAGGGCAGGCGCGGACGGGCGAAGATGCGCAACCATGACCGTCCCACCGGCCCGGGTCCCGGCGCGGGGCTCAGTCCGCGCGCGCGGTCTTCTCGGTGCGCTCCTCGACGCTCTCCCCGGCGCTCTCCTCGCTGCGCCCGGGCAGCACCAGGACCGGGCACCGGGCGTGCGCCACGCAGGCCGAGCTGACCGAGCCCATCAGCAGACCCCGGAAGCCGCCGTGCCCCCGGCGGCCCACCACGAGCACCGCGGCGTCCTCGCTGTGGCGGATCAGGACCTTGGGCGGGTGGCCGAACTCCACGACCGTGCTCAGCCCGGCCGGCCGGTCCGTCCCGAAGGCCTTCTGCAGCGCTTCGTCCACGTGCTTCCGGGCGAGCTCGTCGAAGTGGTCGTCCTTGAAGTGGACGAAACCGACGTACTCGGGGGGATTCTCCCAGGCCCCCACCGCCCGGATCCGTGCCCCGTACACCGGCGCGAGACGCGCCGCCCAGCGCAGCGCCTCCACGGACTGCTCGGACCCGTCGACGCCCACCACGATCACGGCGTCCGGTTCGTCGGCCATGCTGCCCCCTCCGCTGCTGCGCCGGCCGCCCTGCCGTGCCGGCGGTGCTGGACCTCCAGTATCCCAGACCCGGGCGGCCGTGGTCAGAGATGCGAGAGGATGACGGAGCTGCGCGTGTGGTTGATGCCCTTCCACTCCCGGATCCGGACCATGACGTCCTCCAGGTGCGAGGTGTTCTGCGCCCGGATGAGGAAGATGCCGTCGGCCTCCCCCGTCACCGTGTAGGCGTCCGTCACCTCGGGGATCTCCGCCGCCATGGTCCGCATCATCGACGGGGACAGTCCTCCGTCGCAGTGCAGCTCCACGAAGGCCTCGATGTTCCAGCCCAGGACCGACTGGTCGATCTCCGCGGTGAAGCGCTTGACGGCCCCTGTCTGCTGCAGGGCGTCGACCCGCCGCTTCACCGCCGGGGCGGACAGGCCCACCCGCTTGCCGATGGCGGCATAGCTGCGCCGGCTGTCCTGGATCAGCGACGCAATGATCTGCTGGTCAATCTCGTCAAGACGCAATGATGTGCTCCTTGCTTGCGTGTTTCCAGACTAGTTGGATCAATATCTGCCAGATAGACTTTAGAAGTCAACTGCGGCGATCGTGTCGCAGATCACTTCGCCCCGCACACAGAAAGGTGGATGCTCCCGTGGCTTTCCTGCTCGTCTTCGGCCTCCCCGCCGTCCTCTTCACCGCGATCGGCCGCGCCGCCGCTCCGTCCCGCTCCGCCTCGCTGGGCGAGACGCTCCGCCACGCCGGCAGCGACCTGGGTCGCGGCCTGCGGGTGTGCGCCATGACCTCCCCGCAGCACCTCCGGAGCGCCTCCGCCACCCGCTGAGCCGCCTCCGCCGGTGACGGCGCGCCCGCGTCGTCACCGGTGTCCCACCCCCTGCACTCCGCCGCGCGGAGCCGTTTCTACCGGTGCGTCAAGTATTTACATCGGGGGACACGTGTTTCTGTTGCCAACGGCCGGTGCAGGGGGTGTAGTTAGTGGATGGAGATTCTTCAGGCGGTACCCATGTCCCCGGTGACGGAGCAGGTCGGCTGGCTGGCCGAAATAGATCGTGCGATCAACGCGGCGTTCGCGCCCGTCACCGAAGTCTTCTCGACCATCGTCTTCTACCCCATCACCATCGGGGAGATCAGCTTCCCCTTCGTGGTCGCGTGGCTCATCGCGGCCGGCGTCATCTTCACCATCTACTTCGGGTTCATCCAGTTCCGCGGCCTCAAGGTCTCCTGGGACGTGGTGCGCGGCAAGTTCTCCTCGAAGGACGACCCCGGTGAGGTCCCCCACTTCCAGGCCCTGACCTCCGCCCTGTCCGGCACCGTGGGACTGGGCAACATCGCGGGCGTCGGCGCGGCGATGGCCCTCGGCGGGCCCGGCGCCACCTTCTGGATGATCTGCGCCGGTCTGCTCGGCATGGCCACGAAGTTCGCCGAGTGCACCCTGGGCGTGAAGTACCGGGAGGTCCACGAGGACGGCACCGTCAGCGGCGGGCCCTTCCGGTACCTGCTGGTCGCCTACGGCAGGTTCGGCAGCGTCGTCGCCAAGATCTTCACCGGCATCTTCGCCGTCGCGATCCTCCTCTTCGGTGCCGCCGGCGGCAACATGTTCCAGGCCAACCAGACCTTCGCCCAGGTGCAGAACGTCACCGGCGGCGCCGACGGCTTCCTCGGCAGCGCCGGCGCGGCCCTGATCTTCGGCATCATCCTGGCGGTCCTGGTGGGCCTCGTCATCATCGGCGGCATCAAGTCCATCGGCGCGACCACCAGCCGGCTGGTGCCGGCCATGGCCGCCGTCTACATCACCGCCTGCCTCGTGGTCATCCTCGCCAATCTCCCCAACGTCCCCGCGGCCTTCGGCACGATCATCGACGGCGCCTTCTCCCCCGAGGGCGTGGCCGGCGGCGTCCTGGGCGTCATGATCGTGGGCTTCCAGCGCGCGGCCTTCTCCAACGAGGCAGGCCTGGGCTCGGCCCCGATCGCGCACTCGGCCGTGAAGACCCGCCGCCCGGTGAGCGAGGGCTTCGTGGCGATGTTCGAGCCCTTCGTGGACACCGTGATCATCTGCACCATGACCGCCCTGGCGATCATCATCGCCGGCGCCCCGAGCCTGCAGGCCGGCATCGACCAGGTGCAGGCCGGGGAGGGCGCCCCCGACGGCGTCATCCTCACCTCGGACGCGTTCGCCACGGTGATCCCCTGGTTCCCGGTGGTCCTGGCCATCGCAGTGGTCCTGTTCGCGTTCTCGACGCTGATCACCTGGTTCTACTACGGCCTCAAGGCCTGGGAGTTCCTCTTCGGCCGCAGCCGGCTCAGCGACAACATCTTCCGCGGCATCTACCTGTTCTTCACGATCGCCGGGTGCGTGCTGACCTTCAGCGAGGTCATCGCCTTCGCGGACGCGGCCCTGTTCGTCTGCGGGTTCGTGAACCTGCTGGGCGTTTACATGCTGCTGCCCGTGATCAAGCGGGAGATGAAGGAGTACCTGGCCGACCGCAAGAGCGGCAAGCTCCACCTGCTCGGCGCGGAGCCGAGCGGCTCCACCGCCGCCCGGCCCCAGGTCTGACCCCGTCCCTGCCCCCGCCCGCGCTGCCGCGCGGCTCCACCGAACGACGTCGTCCGGCCCTCCTCAGGAGGGCCGGACGACGTCGTTCGCGGCACCCGCCGAGGAATTCAGGCCGGACCACCGGCCTCCGCCTGGTCCGCGGCGTCGTCGGGCTCGGCAGCGCTGCCGGGCCCGGCCGCGGGCTCGGTGCCGCCCGCGACGCCGCCGGGCGGCACCTCGCGGCGGGACCGGCGCCAGGAGAACACGCCGACCACCACCACGAGCGCCCAGGAGGCGGCGACGGCGGCCAGCGCCGGCCACGACGGCCGCGAGGTGAAGGCCCCCAGGGCGGCGAAGCTGATCTGCCCGGGCATCCCGCCGAGCAGGGTCGCCGCCAGGTAGTCCCGCTGCGGGATGCGGACCAGCCCCGACCCGTAGCTGAGTGTCCAGTTGGGCAGGACCGGGCGCAGGACGAGCACCGTGAGGAAGCCCTTGCCGTCGAGCTTGCGCTCCACGGCCCCCATCCGGGGACCCGCGAGGCGGTACAGCGCGTCGCGGCCCAGGAAGCGGGCGAGCCAGTACCCGAGCCAGGCCCCGGTCGTGGTGGCCGCCACGCCCACCACGCTGCCCTGGGCCATCCCGAAGAGGAACCCTCCGGACACGGCCATGATCGTCACCGGCACGGGCGTGGCCGCCACGAGCACGAACACCACCGCGAACACGAGCGGCCCCCAGGCCCCGAAGCCCTCGACGTAGCTGCGGACCTCCTGCACCGTGGGCAGCTCGTGGCTGATGAGGTACCACACCGCCGCGGCCAGCAGCAGCAGCAGGACGCCCGCCTTGAGCACGGTCACCCAGACCGGGCGGGAACCGCCCTTCCCCGCCTCCGGGTCCCGCGCAGGTTCGGTGCTCACGAGCGCCACTGTACCGACCGCCGTTCCCGGGACCGAGAGCGCCCGGGGACAATGGACGGCATGGACATCACCGACCTGGACCCCGCAGAGGTCCTCTCCGTCTCCCACGACCTGCCCCACCCGCCGGCGGCGGTCTTCGCGGCGTTCACCGACCCGGACCGGCTCGCCGCGTGGTTCGGCCCGGAGGGCTGGAGCGTGCCCCGGGAGTCGGTGCTGCTCGAGGTCCGGCCCGGCGGACGGCAGCGCTTCCGCATGGTCAGCGACGCCGACCCCACCCAGATCGCCCCGGTGCACGCCACCTACCTGCGGGTCGAGCAGGACGCGCTGCTCGAGGGCCGCGAGGCGCTGCCCGGCCCGGACGGCCGGCCGCTGGACCAGCACGTGCTGGTGCGCACGGAGTTCCTCGCCACCGGGGACGGGGGCACCCTGCTCGTGCTCACGCAGGGGCCGCTGCCCGCCGTGGTGCACGCGGGCGCGGCGGCCGGGTGGCGCAGCTCGTTCACCAAGCTCGAGGCGCTGCTCGACCGGAGCTGAGCCGCACCGCCGGACCCCCTCGCGCCCGGACGGGCCCGCCCCGCCGGCGATCGCCGCACGACTCCTCGCCGCACTCCGTCGCCCGCCTGCACCAGCAGCACACCCCCCAGTCGCTCTCCCCGAGCTGCTCAGCACCAACCGCCCGACCCCACCAGCCGCCCGACCCCACCAGCTGCCCGACACAGGAGGACCGCATGACCGAGGACACCGGGATCCGCACCACCGCCCTCACCCGGCGGCAGATCGCCCCCAACCCGGGCCCGATGACCCTGGAGGGCACCAACTCGTGGCTGATCGGGGCACCCGGACATGAGGACGTCGTCGTCGTGGACCCCGGACCGGCCGACCGCGGGCACCTGGCCGTGCTGGCCGCGGCCGGCCGCACGGTGCTCACGCTCGTCACCCACCGGCACGCGGACCACACGGAGGGCGTGGCGGACTTCCACGCCCTCACCGGAGCACCCGTGCGCGCCTTCCGGCCCGAGTTCTGCCGGGACGCGCCCCCGCTGGCCGACCACGAGACGATTGAGGCCGCCGGGTGCCGGATCCGGGTGCTGCACACGCCCGGGCACACCTCCGACTCCGTGAGCTTCCACCTGCCCGACGACGTCCCGGCCGGCTCGCCGGGGCCCGCCCGGTCCGCCGGGCCGGACGCGGGCCCGGGGTCGGTGCTCACCGGGGACACAATCCTGGGGCGCGGGACCACGATGCTCGACCACCCGGACGGGAGCCTCGGCGACTACCTGCGCTCCCTGCAGCGCCTGGCAGTGCTGGGCGCCGCCCTCGTTCTGCCCGCGCACGGGAACGTGCGGGAGGACGTCGAGGCGGTGTGCGAGGAGCTGCTCGAGCACCGGATGGAGCGCCTGGCCGAGGTGCGGGAGGCCCTGCGGGACCTCGGCCGCGGCGCCAGCCTCGAGGCGATCACCGAACGCGTCTACGCCGACGTCCCCGCGCACGTGCTGCCGGCCGCCCGGAGCTCGGTGGGGGCGCAGCTGGCCTACCTCGGCTTCTGAGCCGCCGGCGCGGCAGCGCCCGGGCCGCCGGCGCTCAGCGAGCGGGCACGGCGTCCCCCGCCGGGGACACGGCCGTCCCGTAGGTCGGCTCGCGCCGCTTGAGCCAGCCGATCGTCGCGTAGGTCAGGGGCATGACGAGGATCTCGACCAGCACCTTGTAGGCGTAGCCGACGACCACGTAGTTCAGGAAGTCCGGGACCGTGCTGATCCCGATGATCGGGGCGGCCACCGCGCAGAAGACGACCGTGTCCACGAGCTCGCCGACCAGGGTCGAGCCGATGAGCCGGGCCCACAGGTGGCGCTCCCGCGTGCGGGCCTTGATCCGCACCATCACGAAGGCGTTGAGCAGCTGCCCCGCGAGGTAGCCCAGGAGGGAGCCCGCCACGATCAGCGGGACGGGTCCCAGGACGGATTCGAGAGCCTCCTGGCCCTCGTAGAACGCGGCCGGGGGCAGGGCGATGACGAGCCAGAACACCACCGAGGAGAACAGGCCGGCCGCGAAGGACGTGACGATGGCCCGCCGGGCGGCGCGGAAGCCGTAGACCTCTGCGACGACGTCGCCCAGCACGTACGCGAGCGGGAACAGGAAGAAGCCCCCGTCGGTGAGGACGGGGCCGAAGGCGACGCCCTTGGTCGCGGCCACGTTGGAGAGCACGAGGACCACGCAGTAGGCCGCCACGATCAGGTCGAAGTACGTGCGCGGCCGGTGGGCGAAGCCGGCGGGAGCAGGGCCTGCGGAGGAGGACACGGCGGGTCACCAATCTGTTGGACCGCGGCGCCGGCCCGGGAGGAGCCGGAGCCGCGCCGCGGTCTGTGCGGTCTGCAGAACGGGTGCGGGACGCCCGCCTGCCACCCGGGAGCCCTCCTCCCGCCGCCGCGGAACCCCGAGCGGGGACGTCGTGGCGGCCGGAGACCGTCCGACAGTCTAGCGCCGGGACCCGGCCGCGCGGTTGGCCGGGGACGCGGCGCGGGGCGCACAATGGCTCCCATGACCGACACCACCACCGCACCCGTCCCCGACGCCGCGAGCCCCGCCCAGCCCCCCGTGGCCCTGACCATCGCCGGATCCGAGGCCACGGGCGACGCCGGCGCCCAGGCGGATCTCAAGACCTTCCAGGAGCTCGGCGTCTTCGGCTCGCTCGCCCTGACCTGCATCGTCTCCTTCGACCCGAACGCGGACTGGGGCCACCGCCTGTTCCCCGTCCCCCAGGACGTGCTGCGGGAGCAGCTGGAGGCGATCACGGCGGCCCACGCGCTGGACGCCGTGAAGATCGGCATGCTCGGCAGCCCGGAGACCATCGCGACGACGGCCGAGGCGCTGGCCGCCCTGCGGCCGGAGCACCTCGTCCTCGACCCGGTGCTGATCTGCAAGGGCCAGGAGCCCGGGGCCGCCCTGGACACCGACGAGGCGCTCAAGGCGAGGATCCTGCCGCTGGCCACGTTCGTGACCCCCAACCACTTCGAGGCGCTCTCCCTGTCCGGGATGGACGAGATCAGCACCGTCGACCACCTCGAGGAGGCCGCCCGGCGGATCCACGAGACCTCGGGGGCCGTGGTGCTCGCGAAGGGCGGCGTGCGCCTGGCCGGTCCCGACGCCGTGGACGTCTTCTACGACGGGACGACCCTCGAGATCCTGTCCGAGCCCAAGGTCGGCGAGGTCCCCGTGGCCGGCGCCGGCTGCACCCTCGCGGCCGCCGTCGCCGCCGAACTCGCCAAGGGCGCCGCCCCGCTCGAGGCCGCCCGCACCGCCAAGGCCTTCGTCTCCGCCGGCATCCGGCAGCGTCTGAGCTCGCGCGCGCCCTTCGACTCCCTCTGGCAGGGCGGTTCGGCCGCCGAGCAGTGACCCCGGCCGCCTGAGCGCGTCCCCCTGCACCCGGCCGTGGCCGGCGACGACCTCCGTCGCCGGCCACGGCCGCGCATCGCCCCGCGGGCCGCGAGCCGCGGGTTCGGAGATGATCGTCCGTCGGGTCCGGTCCGGCGGTTTCCTGGACGTTTCCCCAGACGTTCGTGCGGAGGGAACCGAAACGGAGCGAACGGTGGTGTCATAGTCAGACATACCGTCACCAAGGATCATTGAAGTGTGCATACTTTGATGACATGCAGAGATAAGGTGTCATCATGCCTCGTATTTCAGCGGCCACCAATGCCGCGCAGCGCGAGAACACCAAGCGAGCGATCCTCGACTCCTTCGGCCAGCTGCTCTACCAGCAGGGCCTGACCGGGCTGACGATGACCCACGTGGCCAAGAACGCCGGGGTGGGCCGCACCGCCGTCTACAACTACTTCGCCGACATGGGCGAGCTGCTCGTGGCCTACGCCCTGGACGAGACCGAGCGCTTCATGACCGACCTCCGCCGGGACCTGGAGGGCGTCGCCAACCCGGTCGACCGGCTCGCCGTCTACATCCGGGCGCAGATCGAGGATCTCGCCCGCCGGCACCTGCCCCCGGGTCCGACCATGCGCACGGTCCTGTCCCCCGAGGACTACCAGAAGCTGGGCGAGCACGTGGGCGAGCTGCAGGGGCTGCTGGCCGCGATCCTGCGGGACGCGATCGACCAGGCCTACCTGCCCGAGGGCGACATCCCGGAGCTCGCCTCGCTCGTCCACGGCTCGCTGACCACCGCCGCGGACCGTGGCCAGAACTCCGACCAGGACCGCGCGGCGCGGGAGCGGCACATCCGTTCGACGGTCCGCTTCATCCAGCAGGGCCTGGGCGCGCAGTTCGACGCCGACGGCCGCCCCGTGCGGCTGACTCCCGAGAGGCCGCCGCTCAGCGCGGCGTCCTGAGCTCCTGCGCCCTGCGCACCGCCCGCGGGCCGGTCGCGCGCCCGAGCTCCAGCACGCGGGCGTGCAGCACGGTGCGGTGGTGCAGGGCGGTGCGCAGCGCCCGGTGCAGCCCGTCCTCGAGGTAGAGCAGCCCGTCCCAGCGGACCACGTGCGGGAAGAGATCGCCGTAGAACGTGGAGTCCGCGTCGAGCAGCGTCGCCAGGTCCAGGGTCGTCTTCGTGGTGATCAACTGGTCCAGGCGCACCTGACGAGGGGCGATGCCGGACCAGTCCGAGGGCGAGACGAGGCCGTGATCCGGGTACGGGCGCGAGTCGCCCACGGCCTTGAAGATCATGCGTTCATCCTAGGGTTCCTCCCGGGCCGGCGCGCGAGGGCCGCGCGGGCCGCCTCGGGGCGACCCGCGCGGCCCCGGGTCAGCGGCGGACCACGTTCACGGCCCGGGTGGACGCGTTCCACTCGATCCGGCCGCCGGTGAAGTTCTGCGCCATCCCGGTCGGCGTTCGGTACTCGTCGGAGGTGGGATAACCCAGTCCCCGCTCGTGGCCGAGAGCCGCCCACCGTTGACCGATGGCCCCGTACTCCTTGACCTGCCGCGCTCCCGTACTGGAGGACCACACGAGCTTGGTCCGCTTCCCGGCGGCGTCGAACAGTTGGTACGCGCCGCCGTCGGCCGTGCGCGCCTCGTCGGAGGCAGGCACCCCGTAGCCGGCGGCGAAGCCCGCGGCCTCGAACTTGCGGCCGATGGCTCCGCCGTAGTCGACCGTCCGGGCGCCGGTGGCCCCGGTCCAGTAGATCGCCTTCTCGCGTCCGCCCGCGCCCAGGAAGCGCTGGTACACGGAGGAGTGCGCAGAGGCATGCTCGGCGCTGACCGGTGTGCCCCAGGAGGCCCCGCCCAGGGCCCTCCACCGGGCTCCGATGGCGCCCTTGAGCGCGAAGCCGTTGAGCTCGCTCGTCCCCGGGACGGAGGGAACAGCGGTGCCGATGGTCGAGTAGAGGCGGTCGACGTCGTCGCCGACCAGACCCGGAAGGTTGTAGTCGGTGTGGTTCAGCCCGGGCAGCACCACCCGGTCGGCCTTGGCGAAGCCGGCCGACCGGTACGCGCCCGCGCCCTTCCCGGCGGCCTCCAGGGCCGACCAGGTGGAGGGCTGGGTGGCGCCGTAGCCGTCCAGGGAGCCGACGTACCAGGTCGGGTCGGTCGCCTTGAGCGCGGCGTGGGGGGTGGTCTCGAGACCGCGGGAGTACACCCCTCCGCCGCCGATCAGCGTGGCTCCGCCGCCGCGGATCCAGCCCGCGCGGTCGGAGAGCACCTCGGTGGAGATGAACTCCGCGCCACCGGAGTAACCGGCCAGGTGAATGCGGGTCGTGTCGATGCGCTGCTCGGCGACGACCTTGCCGGCCAGTGCCCGGAACCAGTCCCCGGCCGCTTCACTGTTGACGGTCCAGGACCGGTTCGCCGGGGCGACGGGCACGACGAGGACCATGTTCTTCGCGGCGGCGCGGGCGGCCATGGTCCGGAGCATGGTCGTGGTCGGACGCTGCGCGTAGTACTGGCCGTCGCCGTCGAAGTAGAACACGGCGCCCACGGCCCGGGAGCGGTCGATGCCGGCGTCGTAGAGATGGTACTGGGAGGAGATCCCGGCGGCGGTGTAGGTGGTGTTGGTCGTCGAGGCATGGGCCGGCGCCGCTGTGGCGGCCACCGTCCCGGTCGTCAGCACGCCGGCCAGGACGGCGGCGGACAGGGTGGAGGAGGGCAGGCGGAACGAAGGCAGCTTCAAGGAAACCTCTTGGGGGGAGAGGGGTGGGGGACGTGCACAGCCGGGGGGACAGCTGCTGGTGTGGCGGGACAGCCCGTCCCG
>NZ_LDNX01000124.1:0-31666 GCF_001027955.1 Kocuria sp. SM24M-10
GCGCACGGGCGTGTCGCCCGAGCCAGCCCTTCATGGCCGAAGACGACACCAGGGGCGCTCGGAGCTCGGGATCAGCGCGCGGCGGCGGCCACGGTGTCCCGGTAGGCGGCCCAGCCGGCGTAGGAGCCGTCGAGCTCGGTCACGTCGTAGCCGGCGTGACGGAGCGAGGAGGCCACGACCGAGGACCGCAGCCCGCTCTGGCAGTAGGTCACGATGGTGCCCTGCTGCGGCAGCCGGTCCAGGTTCCACAGCACCCGGCCCCCGTGCAGCTGCACGGATCCGGGCACGTGGCCGGCGGCGTGCTCGCTCGCGGCGCGCACGTCCAGCAGGACGGCCTTGTCGAAGGACTCGACCTCCTCGGGCCGGACCAGCTGCGGGATGGACCGCGGCAGGTCCGCAGTGCTGGCGACGTAGCCGGCGACCCTGTCGATGCCCACGCGCACCAGGTGGTCCCAGAAGTCCTGAGCCGCCTCCTGGTCTACGGCCAGCAGCACCAGCGGACGGGCGTCGGCCTCAGGGTTCACGGCCCAGGCCGCGTAGGTCGCCACCGACCCGCCGGCGGGGATGTTCAGCGACCCGGTCACTGTGCCGGCGTGCACCTCGGCCGCGGAGCGGGTGTCCACGAAGGTGGCCTCGTCGGCGGCGAGCAGCCGTGCGACCTGCTGCGCGTCGAGCTGCGGCAGGAGGGCACGCTCCCCCATGACCGCCGGGCCCCGCCGGTTCTGGTTCTTCATCCGCCCGAAGTAGAACGGGGCGTCGGGCTGACCCTCGAGCAGCTCCTCGACGAAGCCCGCCTCGTCGTCGGCGGCCAGATAGGAACCCCACCAGGAGTAGAGCCGCTCGTAGCCCACCGTGGTCGACGGGATCGCGCCCAGGGCCTTGCCGCAGGCCGATCCGGCCCCGTGCCCGGGGAAGACCTGGACGTGGTCGGGCAACGTCAGGAACTTCTCCTTGAGGCTGGCGAACATCTGCTGCGCCCCGAGGAAGCGGGTGTCCACCCCGCCGGCGGCCTCGTCCAGCAGGTCGGGACGCCCCAGGTCGCCGGAGAAGACGAAGTCACCGGTGAGCATGTAGCCCGGGGCGTCGGCGAAGGCGCCGTCGGTGACCAGGAAGGACAGGTGCTCCGGCGTGTGGCCCGGGGTGTGCACGGCCTGCACCACGATGTTGCCGATCCGGAGCTCGTCGCCGTCGTGCAGGCGCTCGGCGTCGAACTCGTACTGCCAGTCCTCTCCGCCCTCGCCGGAGACGTGCATGGTGGCCCCGGTGCCGGCGGCCAGCTCGCGGGTTCCGGAAAGGTAGTCGGCGTGGATGTGGGTCTCGGTGACCGCGGTGATCCGCATGCCGTTCTTGGCGGCCAGGTCCCGGTAGACGGCGATGTCGCGGCGGGGGTCGACCACCAAGGCCTCTCCCGTGCGCTGGCACCCGATGAAGTAGCTGGCCTGGGCCAGGTCCTCGTCGTAGATGCGCTCGATGAGCATGGGTCTCTCCTTCGCAGGATGGGTGGAACAGGGATGCGGCAGGAGCTCTTCCGGCCGCCTGCCACCAACGATAATACCCCCGGGGGTATCGTTCAAGTACCCAGGGGGGTATGCTCCTGGACGCTTCGATGGAGGTCACAGGCCCGGGCCACGGGCTCGGCGACGACGACGGCTCCGCAGTGCCAGAGGGGCGGCACCGCAGGCGGATCCGGGCGGCCGTTCGCGCCCTGCCGGACCGGCCGCGAGCGCCGGTTCGGGCCGATCGAGCAGCGGCGCGACGAGCTGGCCGTGTTCGCCCTGTGGACGACACCCGTCTGCTCGGCTGTCGTCGCCGTGCCCGGGGCTGGGCCGAGGGTGGGTTCGCCGGGGGACCTGTTCGAGCCCTGACCGCCGGTCTGGTCGGCGCCCGAGCCCCGGCCCGGTTCGCCCCACGCCAGGAGCTCGCAGCATCCGACCGCCGCGAGCGCCTGGCGCTCCGGCACGTCCGTCTGGGAACCGCGCCGTATGCCGTCACATGCGTGCGCATGTGGCGGCACCGGTCGTGCATTCCGAGAGGCCGGGCCATACTGGGGCGAGATCTCCCCGACCGAGGTGCGGATGGTCGAAGCTGAGGCAGTGCCGGACGCGGCCTGTGCGGAAGGTGGTACTGGCTCATGGGCGAGGTGTTCCGCCACGAACTCACGGTCTCGGACCCGGATGTGCTGCCCGTGCTCGGGGAGCAGACCGGGCTGCGCTTCGGCTACGGCTCCACCGATCCTGCGTTCCGCTACCAGCTGTCACGTGCCGGTGACGCGCGAGGTGCTGTCTCCCGGGTGCACGTGGGTGGCGCGATGTCCCTGTGGGGGGACACCGCGACCTTCACCGTGTCCCACGTGGACGGCCGGCGCTACGACTGGCAGACGCGGCAGGAGACCGGCACCGCGGCCACCGGATCGCCGCTGCTGTTCCGCCCGGAGCATCCGGTGCTCGTCGTGGCCGAGGACGTGGACGTCACCCTCGCGCACCTTCCCGTGGACGTGGTGCAGGAGACCGCCGACACCGTCTACGGCACCGAGACTCCGGTGAGCTTCACGTCCTCCGTGCCGCTCAGCACCCGGCTGGGGCAGTACTGGTCCGAGCTGGCGCGCTTCAGCGCCGGTGTGCTGGCATCCGCGGCCTTCGACCAGCCCGTGGTGCGCGCCGACCTCTCCCGCCACCTGGCCGTGGGGCTGCTCGAGTGCTTCCCGCTGCGCGGGGACCACGCGGAGCGGTACCTGTCCATGGAGACCCAGTGCCGCCGGTACCGGATCGCGCTCCAGTACTTCGACGACCACGCCGGCGACCCGATCACCGTGGAGGACGCAGCCCGTGCGGCCCGGACGACAACGAAGGCCCTGGTGCGGGCTTTCCGCGCCAATCATCCGACGGGGCTGACGCCGGCCCAGTACCTGCGCCGCACCCGGATGGACGCCGCCCACCGCGAGCTGCAGCACGGTGACCCCGCTCGCGGGGACACCGTGCGGGAGATCGCCGCCCGCTGGGGCTTCGCCCACCCGGGACGCTTCGCCCAGTACTACCGGCAGGTCTACGGGACGACGCCCAGCCGCACTCTCGGCCGCTGACCGAGCAGCACGTCCGGCTCAGCTTGAGGATGCGGCCGAGGGTGCGGTGACGACGGCTTCGTCGCCCGCCGCGGCCACCTGAGCGTACGACGCCGAGACCCGACGGTAGACCGGGGTCAGGAAGGCCAGCAGTGCGGCCACGATCATGACGATTCCTGCCACGAGGAACACCAGGGCGATGCCGCGGGAGGTGCCCTCTCCCAGCAGCGGAGCCAGCTGGGCGGAGCCCTCGGCCGATCGCGCGTACGGGATGATCCAGACCTGGGCGATCGGTGCGATGAGGAAGGCGGTGATCGGCGCGGCGGCGGACTCGAACGCCATGGCGAAACCGAAGACCCGGCCCTGCCGCTCCAGCGGCACCACACGCTGGATGACCGTCTGTTCCGCCGCCTCCACGAAGGGGACGAGCACGAGGTAGAGCCAGATGCCCAGGACGTACAGCCAGGCCCACTCCCGCAAGGTGAACACCGCGCCGAGCACTCCCATCGCGACCACCGCGAGCAGCATGGTGCGCAACGGGTTGGACCCGAGCCCGAACTTGCCGATCAGCGCCCCGCCCACGATGAAACCCGTGGCCCCGAGCGCGAAGACCGCCCCCCAGATCTCCACGGGGAACATCTCCAGGCCGTAGGGATCCATCAGCGCCATGTAGACGCCACCGATGAAGTTGTTGAACGTCGAGAACAGGATCAGCGCGAACAGCCCGGACACCGCGAGCACAGCCGCGAAGGCACCCCGGAGATCGAAGCCGCCGTGCGCGTCCGTGGCCGCGGCGCGCACCTCCTCGGGCATGCGCAGCGTGAGCAGGTGCACGAGGGCCACGGCAGTGAGCGCCACGGCGACGACGACTGTTCCGCCCATGCCCAGCAACCCGACGGACAGGCCGGAGAGCACCGAGGTGACGATGAACATCAGTCCCTGCACCATGCCCACGAGTCCGTTGGCGTTGGCCCGCCGGTCCGGTTCGATGAGGATCGTGACCGTGGTCGACAGGGCGATGTTGCGCATGTTCTCCACCACGGCTCCGACCAGGACGACCAGGGCGAAGGCCCACAGCCACGGCCGGGTCAGGTCGGCCATGGCGGTGGTGGGAGTGAGGAGGTAGAGGATCCCGGCGAGCACGAACATCACCAGGGTGAAGACGGCGGCGAAGCGCATCACGACGAGCTTGCGGTAACGGTCCACGAAGGTGCCGAAGCTGATGCTGGAGAGCGCGATCAGCAGCATGTACGCGCCGCCGACCACCCCGGTGGCGATCACGTTGCGCGTCTCCAGGTACACCCAGAACGTCAGGGCGAACCACAGGTAGCTGGTCGTGATGTTGGCGAGCGCCGTGTTCACGAGGATCCCGGCGAAGGTGCGGGACCGTTGCGCCGGGCTGCGCACGGACGTGTCGACGGCGTCGGAGTCGATCAGAGCCGGCGGCCCGCCGTCTCCGTCCGCCACGGGCGGCACGGCCGCGCCCGCTGGACCTGCCACGCCTCCGGTGGGACTGTCAACGGCCCCGGAGGAACCCGGCTGCTGCTCCTTCATGCGGCCAGTCTAGGGACGGCCGCGGACACGGTAGGCGCCGTCCGGCTCGTCGCGCAGGCCACGCGCCCGATCCTGCTCTCGGGATTCGGGCTGACGTGCACCGACGTGCTGGTGCTGCACGCGGCCGGGAACCGACCCGTCCGGCCTGGCCCTTGCGTCGCCACGCTGCGCAGGCGGTCGGATCGACGACCTCGGGCACCGGGCCCGGGCCGGTCCGCACCGCCGGTGCCGGACAGCATGCGCGCTCAGGACGGTGACACGCCGGCCGCCGCCGTCTTTCGGGGATCGTCCACGTCCCCGCCGGAGAGTGACCGGAGCGGAGGCCCCGAACCGCGGCGGCAACCGGGACGATTCACATCGCCGAAGCAGGAGGTGCTACCGGACTCAGGACGGTGACGCGACGACCGCCGCCGTCTTTCGGAGATCGTCCACGTCCCCGCCGGAGAGTGACCGGAGCGGAGACCCCCGCGCCGTTGAGGGGACCCGTGCAGCGCCGGCGCAGGGTCATTGCGGGTGTCCTGTGGGGCCCCAGCGCCGGACCTGGCCAGCAGTCCCGGCGCCCGGTGAACTGGAAGGAGGCGCGCAGCGATGATGGTTTGCCGGCGGGACAGCGGTGCCCCACCAGGAGGCGGGGAGGTCGGTCTCGTGGGGCGTCCCGGACTCCGGCAGGCCGACGGGGAACCTCGCCCTGTGGGGCGGTATCGAGGACCTTAGGACGTCGGACGCCGCCGGGACCATGAACCCATGACGGCAACGGCTCGGCGGCGGCCCCGGACCCGGGTGAGTGGTGAGCAATGTCCGGGTGAACATGTGCTTCCGGAGGTGGTGGACCCCCGGGCGAGGAACGCAGTGGTGCGGGCCGCTGCCCTCGATCTCGTTGACGCGGTTGCGGCGGAGGCGCGGGCCGTGGGCGCGCAGCTGCGGTGCATCCACCGTCTGTGGCTGGCGGCGCAGGCGGCTCGCACGGCGGCCCGGTTCGAGGCGATGGACAAGGCCGAGGCGGAGCTGTCCGCCCGTGGTGCTGTCCGCCCGGACCCGCTGAGTCCCTTGGCCGAGGCGGAGCACCAACTGGTCGTGGACGTGGCGGCCGAGGTCGGGCCGGCCCTCCGGCTGCCGTCGGGCACGGCCCGGCGGCGTGTGGAGGACGCCGTGCTGCTGGCCGAGATGATGCCGGAGGTCCTGATCGCCCTGGAGGCGGGCCGGATCGGCGCCGCTCAGGCCATGGTGATGGTGGAGCAGTGGCGCGAGCTGGTCGTTGATGCGCCGACCTGGACCGGCACGCAGTGCGTGCCGCCGCCCGTGGAGGCCGTTTGCCGTCTGATCACCGAACTGCTGGAACGGGCGCCGCATGCCACCGCTGCGCAGCTGCGGGCAGTGGCTCGTGCCCGGCGCGCCGTGCTCGTGGCCGACGCCGAGGAGCGCGGTCGGCGAGCCGCACGGAAGCATCGTGCGGTGTGGGTGGAGCCGGCGTCCGACGGGACGGCCTACCTGCACGCGCTGCTGGACGCGCACGTGGCCCTCGCGGTGCACGGCAGACTCGAGAAACTGGCCACCCTGCTGGGCGAGGACATACCGGTGCCGGGCCGTCCGGTACCGGCCTCCGTGCCGGGGCCGGAACCGTCGGAGGTCCCGGAGACGCGCACGGCAGGAGAACTGCGTGCCGATGTGCTGGCGGACCTGCTCCTGGACGGTGTGCTGCCGGACGAGGAACGCTTTCCACGCGGAGTCCGGGCGCAGGTGACTGTGACCGTGCCGGTGGCAGTGCTGACCGGTGCCGGAGCAGAGTCAGGAGCGGCCGGGTGCGGCGCCCCGATGCTGTCCGGCTACGGCCCGATCAGCGCGGAGGTGGCGCGTCAGCTGGCTGCCGGGGCCGGGGCCTGGCACCGGGTGCTGACCCACCCCTCCACGGGGGTGGTTCTCGACCACGACCGCACCGTCTATGCGGTACCGCGGGACCTGCGTCGTCTGGTGGAGCTGCGTGACGGCACCTGTCGGTTTCCCGGGTGCCGGCGCCGAGCCGAGAGCTGCGATCTGGACCACACCGTGGCCTGGGCCGACGGAGGACCGACGGCCGCGCACAACCTGGCCGCACTGTGTCGGCACCATCACCGGATCAAGCATCGCGGCGGGCACCTCGGGCGCTGGTCGGTCCGGCGGGTCGAGGCAGAGCCCGCACCCGGAACAACCGGGGAACCGCCCGGACGTACCGCGGTGCTGGAGTGGACGTCACCGGCTGGACTCGTGCACCGGTCCGTGCCCGAGCACGTCGGTGACCATGAGATCCTCGCTGACCTCCGCCGCACACCGGTCGCCGGCCGACCGCCCGGGGATTCCCCGCCCTTCGACCCGGGTGACGCTCCCCCGCCCTTCTGATGCCCGAGTGCCCGGCTTTCCACCGACCGTCCGGTGACCTCCCGCGACCAGGCCTCGCTTCGTGCGCCGGGGCACCGGCGTGCCGGTCGATGCGACGTTCACCCGCGATCGAGGCCGCCGGCCTGAGTGCCCGGCACGGCTCGCCGTCATGCACCGCCGCAGGATTGACCCCCGGGCGGGGGCGGGACAGGATGGTGCGCCCCGGACGTCGCACACCGAAGGACCACTCCATGGGCATCATCCAGGCCGATCTCTTCCTCACCCTCGACGGCGTCTATCAGGGCCCGGGCGGGCCCGACGAGGACCGTGCGGGCGGCTTCGGACTCGGCGGCTGGCAGGGGGCGTACTTCGACGACGCAACGGGCGAGACGATCGGCGCCGGCATCGCACGTCTGGACGCGCTGCTGCTCGGACGCAGGACGTACGACATCTTCGCCGGCTACTGGCCGGCCCACGGGGACGACGACCCGATCGCCGTGACGTTCAACGCCGTGCCGAAGTTCGTCGTGTCGCGCACGCTGACCGACCCGTCCTGGGCGGGCACCACGGTCCTGCGGGACGTCGCGGCGGAGGTGCGGGCGCTCCGGGACCGCTTCGACGCAGTGCGCGTCATCGGCAGCGGCGAGCTCCTGACCGCCCTGCTGCGGGAGGACCTCGTCGACCGGCTGAACCTCCTCCTCTATCCGCTGGTCCTGGGCTCGGGCAAGCGGATCTTCGGCAGTGGCGCCGTCCCGGCCGCCTTCACCCTGGCGGCACCGCCGCGGGCGTTCCCGAAGGGAGCCGTGTCCCTCGTCTACGAGCGGGCGGGCGCCCCGGTGACCGGCGTCGACGTCGCACAGGCCGGCCAGCAGGCGAGCACCGATGCGCACACGCGCGCCACGGACCGCACAGCATCCAGTGGGTGACGGCACGGCGGCACCGGACGGCAGCGGCGCCGTCTCCGGGACCCGTGCCGGGCAGGGGATACCCGCGCAGGCCTCCGCGTCCCGTTGCCGGCCGCGTCCACCCCGCTCCCGGCCGCGGCGGTGAGGTCGGGCCCGGTCGCACCCGGCTGGACGGACCGTCCTGGACCTCCATGGAACCCGAGGCGAGACCGACCACCCTTGTCAGGGCCGTGGAAACCCGCTGCCGCTCACTCGGACACGGAGTCCCGCCGTTCCAGCCCCTCCTGAACAGCGCGCATGATCACCCGGGCGATCAGGCCGACCAGGAGGAGGTTGCCGATCATCTGCACCGTGACCACGGCGCGGGCGGCCTGGGAGACGGCCGTGATGTCCCCGAAACCGACGGTCGCGATGACCGTCACCGCGAAGTAGAAGGCGTCCAGCCGGCTCAGCGGCTCGGACCAGTGCTCGGGGACGGCACGGGACATCAGGTAGTACGTGGCGGCGAAGACCACGACGAACACCGGCAGTGTGAGCGCCAGCGTCCCGAAGGCCTGCGCCCGCGGCACCGGGGAGACCCGGATGGCGCGGATCTGCCAGCCCAGCAACGCCGCGACGAGCACGAGGCCGCCGACGAGCACCAGGACCGTGCTGCCGGTGAACGCGGAGGTGAACGGCAGCACGAAGTACGCCAGGACGACGCCCAGCCCTGACAGCGTCGACCGCACCAGCATGCGGCGCAGGCCCGGTGTTCCATTCCTGCCCGGAGGGCCGGGTCCTCGTCCGGTCCGCATCGGCCTGCGCCTCCTGTGTCAGCCCCGGTCGGATCGGCCGCGGAGCGGACGTCGTACCGGTTGGTCGACCGTACCCGAGGAACCCGTCGCACGCGCAAGAAATGCCCGTCCGCGTTGCCGGCACCGCCGTCCCGCGAAGGCGTGTCCTGCCCGCCGGTCCTGGCCGGTTCCGACGAGTGCGACCCGCCCCAGGAGGACCCATGGTGCCGCGAACCCGGTGGACGGTGACCTCGGTGCGCTGCCGTGGCACGGCCTCGCCATCAGGTCGTCGGATCGTGGAGGTCCGCCGCCTCGTCCGGGTCTCGACGCGACCGGGACGGGGACCACCGAGGGGTTCGTGGTCTCTCATGATGGACCGGGCCGGAGTCGAGGCTGGTCGCGGGGGTGACGCACGCACGGTTCATGTGACAGCACCGGGTCATGCAGGTGTGAAGCGGCGGGGACGCCGTCACCGTCTCCCGCCCTGTTCTCGCGACAGTTCTTGGATGGAGGCGGTCGACGCCCGCCCGAGTCACGCGACCAGGTGTCAGGCGGCGGGCACGGCGCTGATCCCGCCCTCGCGGAACGCGTCGACGAACAGCGCGTGGTCGGTTCGGACGGTGGCGGCGTAGTCCTCGGCGAAGTCCACCAGGTCCTCGACGAACTCGTCCTCACGGCCCTCCAGGACGCCCGTGATCGCGGTCTCCGTCCGGAACGGCACGAGGTCGTGGTCCCCGTCCTCGTCCGTGGAGCAGTGGATCTTGGCCGTGGCCTGCCCCAGGTCCCGCAGTACGGGGGCGATCTGGTCGGGTTCAGTGAGCTCTCCCCAGGCCAGGTCCAGCGTGTAGGGGGAGAGCTCGGAGACGACGAAGGCCTTCCCGTCCAATGTGGTGTGACCCAGCAGCGGGTCGGTGTGGGTCTGCAGCGACCGCTGGCTGACCACGGCGCGGTGGCCGTCGTCGGCGAAGAAGTCCCGCACCCGCTCGTCGGTCACGATCCGGCTCGGGGCGGCCACCTTGGCCTGCTTCATGGTGAGCACGATGTCGTTCTCCTGGGCCTCGTCGAAGCCCTCGATGAGCAGGTTGTAGGCCGGCAGTCCCGCGCTGCCGATGCCAAAGCCCTTCTTCCCCACGATCGCCTTGACCTTGTAGAACACCCGGCGCCGGGAGCGCACGTCCTGCGGGACGGTGGACAGGTAGTCCTCGAAGGCCTCCTGGACCCTCCGGTGCTCGTCCTCCTCCAGCCGCCGGGTGGAGCCGTCGTCGAGGAAGTGGCGTTCGTGGGCGTCGATGAGGGGCATGGACTCCAGGAACCGGGTCCGGCGGGCGCTGCGAGCGGCGTGCAGCACGCCCAGGACGGCCCCCTCGGCGTTGTCCAGCCCGAACGCGAAGTCCGCGCTGCCGTCGGTCACGTAGTCGTGGACCCGGTCGAGATAGGCCCGCAGATAGGTCCGCACGAGGTCGCGGGCGACCTCCGAGGGCAGCGCCTTCTGCCAGCACAGCAGGGACAGCGACGCCACGAAGCGGCGCAGGTCCCAGGAGAAGTGCCCCACGTAGGCCTCGTCGAAGTCGTTGACGTCGAAGGTCAGCCGGCCCTCGCTGCTCATGTACGTGCCGAAGTTCTCCGCGTGCAGATCGCCCTGGATCCAGACCCGGCTGGTGCGCTCATCCGCCCAGGCGTCCTCGCTCCCCCATGTCGGCGTAGAACAGGGCGGCGCTGCCGCGGTAGAACGCGTACGGGTCCGCCGCCATCTTCCGGAACCGGGTCCGGAACGCGAGCGGATTCGCGTGCATGAGGTCCTCCAGGGCCTCCACGAGGGTGTCCACGATGTGCTGCTGACGCTCGGCTGACTGGTCCATCCGGCGACCCTAGCCAGAGTGCCTGGGAGCCAGGACGGGGAAGGCAGGGCACTGCCCGGACGCCGGCTCCGGCATCACCGCATCCGAGAACGATCCACAGGCACCATGCTTGTCCGCGAAACCGCCCGATCCCGGCGACTGGATCATCAGATCGCCGGGATCGGGCGGGACCGGAAGGTCAGGTGGACCGCGACATCACCACATCTGATCGATGCTCAGAGCAGGCGGCCGACCTGCTCGGACAGGGCCACACTGCTCAGACAGGTCGGCACCTCACAGGGGATCAGAAGTCCCAGTCCTCGTCCTCCGTGTTCACGGCCTTGCCGATGACGTAGGAGGAACCCGAGCCGGAGAAGAAGTCGTGGTTCTCGTCCGCGTTCGGGGACAGCGCGGAGAGGATCGCCGCCGAGACGTCGGTCATCTCCTTCGGGAACAGCGCCTCGAAGCCCAGGTTGTTGAGGGCCTTGTTGGCGTTGTAGTGCAGGAACTTCTTGACGTCCTCGGTCCACCCCACCCCGTCGTAGAGGGACTGGGTGTAGAGCACCTCGTTCTCGTAGAGCTCCTCGAGCAGCTCGTAGGTGTAGAGCTTCAGCTCGTCCTGGCGCTCCTGCGACTCCTGGGCCATGGCCCGCTGGAACTTGTAGCCGATGTAGTAGCCGTGCACGGCCTCGTCGCGGATGATCAGGCGGACCAGGTCGGCCGTGTTCGTCAGCTTCGCACGGGAGGACCAGTACATGGGCAGGTAGAACCCGGAGTAGAAGAGGAAGGACTCGAGCAGGGTCGAGGCCACCTTCTTTTTCAGCGGGTCGTCGCCCTTGTAGTACTTGATGACGATCTCGGCCTTCTTCTGCAGGTACGGGTTCTCCCGGGCCCAGCGGAACACGTCGTCGATGTCCTTCATGGAGGACAGCGTCGAGAAGATCGAGGAGTAGGACTTCGCGTGCACGGACTCCATGAACGCGATGTTGGTGTACACCGCCTCCTCGTGCAGGGTCACGGCGTCCGGGATCAGGGAGACGGCGCCCACGGTGCCCTGGATGGTGTCCAGCAGCGTCAAGCCCGTGAAGACCCGCATGGTGAGCTCCTGCTCCTCCAGGGTCAGCGTCTTCCACGAGGGGACGTCGTTGGAGATCGGGACCTTCTCGGGCAGCCAGAAGTTCGCGGTCAGGCGGTCCCAGACCTCGTCGTCCTTCGGATCCTCGATCCGGTTCCAGTTGATGGCCTGGGCCTGGTGGTGGAGCAGCTGCACCTTGTCGATGCTCTCGCTCTTCTCCAGCGTCATGGTCTGTCTCTTCCTTGAACGGGGTGGGCCCCCGCGCGCGTCCTGCGGACGCGCGCGGGGAGTTCGTGGTGGTCGCCGGGGCCGGCGGTCAGAGCATGCAGGACACGCAGCCCTCGACCTCCGTGCCCTCCAGCGCCAGCTGGCGGATCCGGGAGTAGTACATCGTCTTGATGCCCTTGCGCCAGGCGTAGATCTGCGCCTTGTTGATGTCGCGGGTGGTGGCCGTGTCCTTGAAGAACAGGGTCAGGGACAGGCCCTGGTCCACGTGCTGCGTGGCCGCGGCGTAGGTGTCGATGATCTTCTCGTAGCCGATCTCGTAGGCGTCCTGGAAGTACTCCAGGTTCTCGTTGTTCATGAAGGGCGCCGGGTAGTACACGCGGCCCAGCTTGCCCTCCTTGCGGATCTCGATCTTCGAGGCGATCGGGTGGATCGAGGACGTCGAGTTGTTGATGTAGGAGATGGACCCGGTCGGCGGGACGGCCTGGAGGTTCTGGTTGTACATCCCGTGCTCCATCACCGAGGCCCGGAGCTGCGCCCAGTCCGCCTGGGTGGGGATGTGCACGCCGGCCTCGGCGAACAGCTGCCGGACCCGCCCAGTGGCCGGGGCCCACTCGCGGTCGGTGTACTTGGCGAAGTACTCCCCCGACGCGTACTGGGACCGCTCGAAGCCGGCGAACGTGGCCCGCCGCTCCTTCGCGATCTCGTTCGACGCGCGGATCGCGTGGTACGTGACCGTGTAGAAGTAGATGTTCGTGAAGTCGAGGCCTTCCTCGGAGCCGTAGTGGATGTGCTCCTTGGCGAGGTAGCCGTGCAGGTTCATCTGGCCCAGCCCCACCGCGTGGGACATCTGGTTGCCGCGCTCGATCGAGGGCACCGAGTTGATGTTGGACATGTCCGACACCGCGGTGAGGCCCCGGATCGCGGTCTCCACCGACTGGCCGAAGTCCGGGGACTGCATGGTGAGGGCGATGTTGAGGGAGCCGAGGTTGCAGGAGATGTCCTTGCCGACCTCGTCGTAGTCCAGGTCCTCGTGGTACGTGGACGGCTCGGAGACCTGGAGGATCTCGGAGCACAGGTTGGACATGATGATCTTGCCGTCGATCGGGTTCGCCCGGTTCACGGTGTCCTCGAACATGACGTACGGGTAGCCGGACTCGAACTGCACCTCGGCGAGGGTCTGGAAGAACTCGCGGGCCTTGATCTTCTTCTTCTGGATCCGGCCGTCGGCGACCATCTCGTGGTACTTCTCGCTCACGTTCACGTCCGAGAACGGCATGCCGTAGACCCGCTCCACGTCGTACGGGGAGAACAGGTACATGTCCTGGTTCTTCTTGGCCAGCTCGAACGTGATGTCCGGGATGACCACGCCCAGGGACAGGGTCTTGATCCGGATCTTCTCGTCCGCGTTCTCCCGCTTGGTGTCCAGGAAGCTGTAGATGTCCGGGTGGTGGGCGTGCAGGTACACCGCCCCCGCGCCCTGGCGGGCACCGAGCTGGTTGGCGTAGGAGAAGGAGTCCTCCAGCAGCTTCATGATCGGGATGATGCCCGAGGACTGGTTCTCGATCTTCTTGATCGGGGCGCCGGCCTCACGGATGTTGGTCAGTGCGAACGCCACGCCGCCGCCGCGCTTGGACAGCTGCAGCGCGGAGTTGATGGAGCGCCCGATGGACTCCATGTTGTCCTCGATGCGCAGCAGGAAGCAGGAGACGAGCTCGCCGCGCTGCTGCTTGCCCGCGTTGAGGAACGTGGGGGTGGCCGGCTGGAAGCGCCCGGAGATGATCTCGTCCACGAGCTGGGCGGCGAGGGTCTCGTCGCCGTCGGCGAGGTAGAGGGAGACCATGACCACGCGGTCCTCGAAGCGCTCGAGGTAGCGCTGGCCGTCGAAGGTCTTCAGCGTGTAGGACGTGTAGAACTTGAACGCGCCCAGGAAGGTCTCGAAGCGGAACTTCTTCGCGTAGGCCCGCTTGGAGAGCTCCTTGATGAAGTCCCGGCTGTACTTCGCCAGGACCTCGGGCTCGTAGTACTGGTGCGAGACCAGGTAGTCGAGCTTCTCCTCGAGGTCGTGGAAGAAGACGGTGTTGTTGTTGACGTGCTGCAGGAAGTACTGCCGCGCGGCCTGCCGGTCGGCGTCGAACTGGATGTTGCCGTCCGCGTCGTAGAGGTTCAGCAGGGCGTTGAGCTCGTGGTAGCCCAGGCCCTGGTACTTCTGCGGAACGCGCTTGTCCTCGTGGCCGGGCTCGACGCTCACGCCCGGGGCTGCGGAAATTGTCGCCAAAACTGTTCCAATCCTTCGTTTACCTTGCGGACATCCTCGGAGGTGCCCATGAGTTCGAACTTGTAGAGGACGGGGACGTCGCACTTGGCCGCGATCTTGTCCGCGGCCAGGCAGAACGCCGGCCCGAAGTTGGTGTTGCCCGCGCCGATCACGCCGCGCAGCAGCCGCCGGTTGGCCTCCCGGTTGAGGAACTTCACGACCTGCGGCGGAACGGCCCCGCTGCCGCTGGGCCGCCCGTAGGTCGGGGCGACCAGCACGAAGGGCTCGGTCATCTCGGGGGGCTCCTCCCCGGTCAGAAGAGGAAGGCGCACCGCGCGGGCGGCGAGCTTCTCGACGAAGCGGTGCGTGTTGTTGGAGACCGAGGAGAAGTAGACGACCAGGGGGGCGCAGGGCTCGGACGCCGCGCGGGCGGCGCCGGGGTCCTGCAGAGCGGTCCCGGGGGTACCGGGGAGGTTCGTGCTCATGTGCTTCCGCGCTCCGGGGTGGGTCGGTGGCCGGTGGTCCTGTATCCGGGTCCGGGACCGGGCGCCGCGGGGAAGCGGGCGGCGCGCGGGCCTCAGGCCGAGAGCAGGACGGCCAGGGAGGTGATCTTGTCCGGACGGTAGCCGGACCAGTGCTCGGTGGGCGTCTCGACGACCGGGACCTGCTGGTAGCCCAGCGCCAGGACGTGGGCCAGGGCCGCCTCGTCCTCGGTGACGTCGACGACGTTGTACTCGATGCCCTTCTTGGTCAGGGCCCGGTAGGTGGCATTGCACTGGACGCAGGACGGCTTGCTGTACACGGTCACGGACATCGCTGTTTCCCCTTGGTCGCTCGGGTGGTTTTTTCGGGGGAGATCCGGGACTTCCGCAGACTCTGCGGCGGTGAAGGGGTCTCTCCGGGTGGCTGATTTCAATACTACATCTAGTGTCCGGAAGGGGAAGTGACCCCTAGATGCAGTGGTGACGGTTGTCCACAGCTCCTCTCCGGCTATCCCCAGGGCGGGCCTCGGCCATCCACAGGGCACCGTCCGCGGGGGTCGCGGAAATCCGCGACCGGGGCCCCGATATGCACAGGCTGTGCGCTCCGCGGGGCCCCATGGCGGTGGACCGAATTAATTTTCGGACACGGCGTGTCGGCTCCGGCGGCGGGGGCGTCGCAGACCGACCGCCGCGCCGGCGAGCAGGGCCCGCAGGCCCCGGTAGGGCGGGTAGACGACCCGCAGGGTGTCGGGGGCCAGCGGCTTGTCCAGGACCGCTCGCGCGTGGGAGAACGTGGTGAACGAGAACTTCCCGTGGTAGGCGCCGGTCCCGCTCTCCCCCACCCCGCCGAAGGGCAGCTCCGGGCTGCTCAGCTGCAGCAGCGGCGCGTTGAAGGACAGCCCGCCGGAGGACGTGCGCCGGCGGAAGAGCTCCTTGACCGCCTTCTCCTCGGTGAAGACGTACAGGGCCAGCGGTTTGTCCCGCCCGATCACCAGCTCCACCGCGTGCTCGGCCGACTCCACCGGCACCAGCGGCAGGACGGGCCCGAAGATCTCCTCGGCCATCAGCGGGCCGTCCGGCGCCGAACGCACCACGGTGGGCGCCAGGTAGCGCGCCTCCGGGTCGGCCGCGCCGCCGCACACCACGTCCTCGGCAGGGACCTGGTCCAGGAGGCCGGTGAGCCGGTCGAGGTGGCGCTCGGTGACGATCCGCCCGTAGGAGTCGCTGCGGCGCGGGTCCTCCCCGTAGAGCTCCCCCACCGCCCGCACCAGCTCGGGCTCGAGGGCGGCCAGCGTCCCGGGCGTGCCGAGGACGTGGTCCGGGGCCACGCAGGTCTGGCCGGCGTTGAGGAACTTCCCCCACACGATCCGCCGCGCGGCCGTGCGCAGATCGGTCGAGCCGTCCACCCAGACCGGGGACTTCCCGCCCAGCTCGAGGGTCACCGGCGTCAGGTGCCGGGCGGCCGCGGCCATCACGATCCGGGCGACCGTCCCGTTGCCGGTGTAGAAGACGTGGTCGAAGCGGTGCTCCAGCAGCCGGGTGGTCTCCGGGACGCCGCCCTCGACCACGCTGACGCAGTCCCCCAGGTACGTCTCGAGCAGTCCGGCCAGCACCGCGGAGACCGTCGCGGAGACCTCGGAGGGCTTGACGACGACGGTGTTGCCGGCGGCGAGCGCTCCCGCCAGCGGACTCAGGACGAGCTGGACGGGGTAGTTCCACGGCGCCATCACCAGCACGGAGCCGAGCGGCTGGTGCTCGATCCGGGAGCGGGCCGGGGCCAGGCTCAGCGGGACCGGGATCCGCACCGGGGCCATCCAGCGGCGCAGCTCCTTGCGGATCCCGGCGATCTCCTCGAGGGTGAAGCCGATCTCGGTCAGCCACGCCTCGGCAGGGGGCTTGCCGAGGTCGGCCGCGAGGGCGTCCTGGAGCGCCTCACGGTTCTCCCGCAGGAGGTCCTCCAGCCGCTGGAGCCGGTCCAGCCGGGCCTCGAGGTCCAGGTCCGGGACGAAGGACGCCCGGGCCCGGGCGACGGCGGCGTCGACCGCCGGGAATTCCCCGGTGGTGGCGGCCGGGGCGGCGGCGGTGAGGGTGCTGTGGGTGCTGGTCATGGCTCCAGCGTAGGACCGCGCTCGGACGTTCCACGCCGCGGGCGGGTCGGCCTGCCGCTCAGAGCAGTCCGTGCTCGGCGAGCTGGCGGGAGATCGAGGCGCCGTCGTTGCCCTCGATCCACAGCGTCCCCTCGGGGATGCTCACCCGCCGCTCCTCGTTGACGAGGGGGTTGCCGGCCAGGACCGCCTCGGCCGGGGACAGGTTGCGGATCACGATCGCGGCCACGTGGTCGGGATAGCGGTGCACGAAGCCGCTGTAGATCTCGGGGTCGTGCTGGCCGTCGTCGCCGATGAGGATCCAGCGCACCTCCGGGAAGTTCCGGGCCAGGCGCTCGAGGTTCTGCACCTTGTGGGCCGAGCCGGCCCGGAACCAGCGGTCCGTGGTGGGCCCCCAGTCGGTGAGCAGCAGGGCCCCGTCCGGATAGGCGTTGCGGGTGAGGAACCGGCGCAGGGTGGGCGCCACGTTCCAGGCGCCCGTGGAGAGGTAGACGAAGGGCGCCTCGTGGTGGCGGTGCAGCAGCCGGTCCATCATCACGGCCATGCCCGGGGTCGGGGTGCGGGCGTGCTCGTTGAGCACGAAGGAGTTCCAGGCCGCCAGCAGGGGGCGGGGCAGGGCGGTGACCATGACGGTGTCGTCGACGTCGGAGACCACGCCGATCCGCTGCTCGTCGGCGACGACGAACACCCGGGCCTCGACGACGTCCGAGCCCTCCGTCTGCATCCACACGGTGTGCTCACCGGGAGGCAGGGACACCTGCAGGTCGACGTCGATCACTCCGCCCTTGTCGGCCACCAGGTGGAACTCGTACTCGTCGATCCAGACGTTGACGTGGGCGAAGGCGATGGGCACGGAGGTGAAGGAGCGCCAGCCGCGGATGGACTCGGCGCTCTCGTCGGTGGACTCGATCAGCCCGCGGGTCTTCAGCAGCGCCCGGCCCAGCACCCGCACGTGGTGCTCGGACCCGTAGCCCTCGAAGGCGACCATGACGGGGATGTCGCCCCGGGACTCGGCGCGGCGCTGGCGGAACCGGTGGAACCGCTGCTCGAGGCGGTAGCCCACGTTGATGGCTTCTTCGGTGACCTGGTCGACGGTCTGCAGGAGGTCCGAGCTGTCGGATTTCTTCGCCATGCGCCCAGTGTTTCACAGCGCCCGCCCGGGTCACGGCGGCGCCCGCGGGGCGCCGCGGGCCGGTTTCCCGGTCCACGGCACCCCGTGGGCGTGCGTCGCCGCGCTGGCTGCTGCGGCTAGTTCTTGATGTAGCCGTTGGGGTTGAGCACGTACTTCGTGGCGGCCCCGGCGTCGAACTCGGCGTAGCCCCGCGGCGCCTCCTCCAGCGGGATGGCCTTGGCGTTGACGGCCTTCGCGATCTGGATCTTGTCGTGCAGGATCGCCATCATCAGCTGCCGGTTGTACTTCATGACCGGGCACTGGCCGGTGGTGAAGGACAGGGACTTGGCCCAGCCGGTGCCGAGGCTGATGGACAGGGAGCCCTTCTTGGCGGCCTCGTCGACCGCTCCCGGGTCCCCGGTGACGTAGAGACCCGGAATGCCCAGGGCCCCACCGGCGGCGGTGATGTCCATCAGGGAGTTCAGCACGGTGGCCGGGGCCTCGTGGGAGGCGTCCTTGCCGTGCCCGCGGGCCTCGAAGCCCACCGCGTCCACGCCGCAGTCGACCTCCGGCACGCCGAGGATCTGCTCGATCTGCTCGGCCGGCGCGCCCTTGGACACGTCCACGGTCTCGCAGCCGAAGCTGCGGGCCTGCGCCAGACGCTCCTCGTTCATGTCGCCCACGATCACCACGGCCGCCCCGAGCAGATGGGCTGAGGCCGCCGCGGCCAGGCCGACCGGGCCGGCGCCGGCGATGTAGACGGTCGAGCCGACCCCCACCCCGGCCGTGACCACGCCGTGGTAGCCGGTGGGCAGGATGTCGGAGAGCATGGTCAGGTCCATGATCTTCTCCAGGGCCTGGTCCCGGTCCGGGAACTTCAGCAGGTTCCAGTCGGCGTAGGGCACCAGGACGTGCTCGGCCTGTCCGCCGACCCAGCCCCCCATGTCCACGTAGCCGTAGGCGGAGCCGGGCCGGTCCGGGTTGACGTTGAGGCAGATGCCGGTCTTGCGCTCCTTGCAGTTGCGGCAGCGCCCGCAGGAGATGTTGAAGGGCACGGAGACGATGTCCCCCACCTTGATGAACTCCACGTCGGGGCCGACCTCCACGACCTCGCCCGTGATCTCGTGACCCAGGACCAGGTCCGTGGGGGCCGTGGTGCGGCCGCGGACCATGTGCTGGTCGGAGCCGCAGATGTTGGTGGCCACGGTCCGGAGGATGACCCCGTGCGGGACCTTGCGGCCGATGTTGGCGGTGTTGATGCCGGGTGCGTCCTTGAGCTCGAACTCCGGGTAGTCGGTGTCGATGACCTCGACCTTGCCGGGACCCTTGTAGGCGACTGCTCTGTTGCCTGCCATCATGACCTCTTCCGTTGAGGATGTCCGCTGGAATGTGCACCGCGAGGCGCGAGTGTCCGGCGGATCCCGACACGTCGTGATACAGCTCACGGAGGTCGGCCGCCGGTGGAGCAGACGCTAACAGGACACATCAACGAGCGGAAGGGATGCGGGCGAGCGCGGCTTTTGTGGCGCGGGGCCCGGAACGGCCCAGTGAAGGACACGGTGGGCGGCACGGCGGGCGGAGCCGTGGCCGGGACAGCGAAAGAGCCCGTTCCGCGTGGTGCGGAACGGGCTCTTTCGTCCTGGTGGAGCTGAGGGGACTCGAACCCCTGACCCTTTGCATGCCATGCAAATGCGCTACCAGCTGCGCCACAGCCCCAGGTCGTTACCTCCGGAACACTATCACAACCTCGGAGTTCCCTTTTCGGTCACCCTTTTCCGGTTGATCCTGCGCCCCGCTGGGCAACGCATTCATACTAGACAGCTGATCCGGATCAAGGCAAATCGTCGGACGCGGGGGACGGAGCGGACTCCTCCGGCGCGGTGGCGCCCTGCTGGGACGGCCCCAGATCGACCACGGGGCTGTCCCGCCAGAGCCGCTCGAGCGCGTAGAAGGCCCGGTCCTCGTCGTGCTGGACGTGGATGACCACGTCGCCGTAGTCGAGGAGGACCCACCTGCCCTCGGAGCGGCCCTCCCGGCGGATCGGGCGCAGGTCGAGCCGCTCGACGAGCTTCTCCTCGATCTCGTCGACGACGGCGTTGACGAGCCGCTCGTTGGAGGCGGAGGCGACGAGGAACGCGTCGGTGATGCCCAGCGCCTCGCTGACGTCCAGGGCCACGATGTCGTGGGCCTGCTTGGCGTCGGCCGCGGCGGCCGCGATCCGGAGGATGGACAGGGAGAAATCATTGACAGTCAAGGAGGATCCTTTCCCGGCGAACCGGCGGTTCCGTCCCCTCGAGGGGACGGTGTGGAGCGAACGGATGGTGAACAGGAGGGAGGGAGCGCCCTCAGAGGACGAAGAGCACCAGCACCACGGCCAGCGCCGCCAGCAGGACCAGCAGCAACAGAGCCAGTCGGCGACCTGCGGCCCCGCGCCGGTACTCGCGCGGCTCGAGCAGCTCCAGGCCGCCCGCCGCCGAGGCGGGCACCGGATCGGCCGGCGGCTCCGGCTCCTCCTCGGCCCGCTCCCCCGCCGGCTCCGGCAGGGCGGCCACCGGGGGCGCGGTCTCCGGCGGGTCCGACTGCGGTGCCGTCGCGTCACCGGGATCCTCGGGGGCCGCCGCGTGCGAGCCGTGGTGCTCGGCGGGGGCGACGATCTCGATGTGCGTGAGCGCGGCCAGCTCCTCCGGCGCGAGCCGGTTGCTGAACAGGGAGGGGTCGACGTGCACCGGGTCGTGGCCCACGTGCCCGTCCGTGCCGGTCGTGCCGTCCGCACCGGGGAAGACGACGGTGATCTGCTCGGTCGCCTCCGGAGGCGTGGGCTCGCCGGGCGGCGGCTCCGCAGGCGCCGGCTCGGCAGGAGCGGTCCGCGCCGCGGGAGGCTGCGGCGTCACGGGCGCGGGGACGCCGGCACCGCCGGCGGAGGGCGCATTGGCCTGCTCGGCCTGGGCGGCGAGCTCGGCGAAGCGGCGCTGCTTCTCGAGCAGGTCCGGGTCGGCCGGGTCCCCGCCGGCCTGCTGCAGCTCGCGGGAGCGTTCGGCCAGCTCCCGCTGCAGGCGGGCCAGCCGCCGCGGCCCGAGGGGCTTCACGGGCCGCACCGGCACGGCGTCCCCGCCGAGGTCGATGATCGGGGCGGGCCCGGAGGGAGCCGGCTGCCCAGCGTCGTGGGTCCCGGCGTCGTAGGCCCCGTCGTCCGGGGTTCTGTCGTCCCGGGCCTCGTCGTTGCCGGGCATCAAGGGGCCTCCACCGGGACGGTGCCCGGATGCGCGCCGACGTGCCCGGCCTCCGCGCTCGCTTCCGGGCCGAGGTACAGGCCGTACTTGTTGATGTACTGCACTACGCCGTCGGGCACGAGGTACCAGACGGGCTTGTGCTGGGCCACCCGGGCGCGGCAGTCCGTGGAGGAGATCGCCATGGCCGGCACCTCGAGCAGGTTCACCCCGCTGGACCCGACGGGCGCGGCGAGGTCGTGGCCCGGGCGCGTCACCCCCACGAAGTGGGCGAGCTCCCACAGCTCCTCGGCGCCCTTCCACGTCAGGATCTCCGCCATGACGTCGGCGCCGGTGATGAAGAACAGGTCCGCCTCCGGGCGCTGGCGCTTCAGGTCGCGCAGGGTGTCCACCGTGAACGTCGGGCCGTCGCGCTCGATGTCGACGCGGCTGACGGTGAAGCGCGGGTTGGACGCCGTGGCGATCACCGTCATCAGGTAGCGGTGCTCCGCGGGGCTCACGGCCCCGGCGGCCTTCTGCCACGGGTGGCCGGTGGGCACGAACACGACCTCGTCGAGGTCGAACTCCCCCGCCACCTCGGAGGCGGCCACGAGGTGGCCGTGGTGGATCGGGTCGAACGTCCCGCCCATCACGCCGAGCCGGGTGCGTCCGGGTCGGCGGGGCGGGACGGCCGTCCCCGTCGCGGGCAGGTCCCGGGAGCGGGCGGAGGCGTCCTGCGCGGCGGTCGTCACGACGAAGGGACTCCCCGGCTCAGCCGTGCCGCTTGGCGGCGTAGTCGGCGAGCAGCGCCTGCTCGTCCGCCGGCAGGTCCGCGGGGTCCTGGTGCTGGCCGGCCTCCGGGCTGAGCCCGCGGTTGGCGAAGGACATCGCCACGATCATCAGACCGATCAGCACGACGAACACGGAGCCGCCCCACACGACGGGTGGGATCCCGGCCTCGGCGGCGGCGTGCCCGCCCTCGACGGCGGCGAGGACGGTGGTGACGGACTGCTGGAGCATGGGGATCCCTTCAGGTGCCGGCGCGGAGCCGGAAGTCGGTGAGCGGCCCGTGCCGCCTCGGCCGGCGGGCCCGGACGGTTCTCATGGTACTGAATCCGCGGCGGGCCCGCCGCGTGCGGCTCAGGCGCGGACGTGCCCGTCGCCCTGGACGATCCACTTCGTGGTGGTCAGCTCCTCCAGGCCCATCGGGCCGCGCGCGTGCATCTTTTGGGTGGAGATGCCGATCTCGGCGCCGAGGCCCAGCTGCCCGCCGTCGGTGAACCGGGTGGAGGCGTTGACCATGACCGCGGCGGCGTCGATCTCCGCCACGAAGCGCTCGGCGTGGGCGAGGTCGTTGGTCACGATGGCCTCGGTGTGCCGGGTGGACCACCGGTCGATGTGCTCGAGCGCCTCGTCCAGGGAGTCGACCACCTTCACGGCCAGGTCCATGGACAGGTACTCGGCGGCCCAGTCCTCGTCGGTGGCTCGGACGTGGTGGCTGCCGGCCGGCAGCATCGCCTCGGCGCGCTCGTCGACGTGCAGGGTCACCCCGGCGCGGTCGAGTGCCGCCAGGACGGAGTCCCCGTGCGCGAAGCCGCTGTGCAGCAGCAGCGTCTCCGTGGTGTTGCACGTGCTGGTGCGGTGGGTCTTGGAGTTCACGACGAGGTCGACGGCCATGTCCTTCGACGCGGAGTGGTCGACGAACAGGTGCACGTTGCCCTCGCCGGTCTCGATCACGGGGACCTTCGCGTTCTGCACGACCGACTGGATCAGCCCGTGCCCGCCGCGCGGGATGAGGACGTCGACCTTGCCCCGGGCACCCATCAGGGCGTTCGCGCCCTCGCGGCCGTACTCGTCGATGCTCTGGACGCAGTCCACGGGCAGCTTCACGTCGGCGAGGGAGTCGCGGATGATGCCCACGAGGGCCCGGTTGCTCTCCTCCGCGGCCGAGCCGCCGCGCAGCAGCACGGCGTTGCCGGACTTCAGCGCGATGCCGGCGATGTCGACGGTCACGTTCGGGCGGGCCTCGTAGATGGCGCCCACCACGCCCATCGGCACGCGCACCTGGCGCATCCGCAGGCCGTTGGGCAGGGTGCTGCCGCGGACGAAGCCGCCCACGGGATCGGGCAGCGCGGCGAGCTCGCGCAGGCTCTCGGCCAGGCCGGTGATCCGCTGGGCGTCGAGCTTCAGGCGGTCCAGCAGGGCCTTGGAGGTCCCGTTCACGCGGCCGCGCTCGAGGTCCTTGGCGTTGGCGGCGAGCACGACGTCCTGCTTGCGCTCGATCCGGTCCGCGACGGCCAGCAGCGCGCGGTCCTTCCAGGTGCGGGTGGCGCGGGCGAGGATGCGGGCGGCGTCGCGGGCGTCGTCGGCCATGGCGGACACGCCGGCGACCGGGTCCTCGCCGAAGGTGGCGATCACGCCGGTGTCGGACACGACCGCCTTGCCGGTCGTGGGAGTGGCTTCGTCGGTGGTCACGGAATCGTGTGCGGCGGAAGTCATTTCTTCAGTTTAGTCCGCGCACCCCGGGCGCGCAGAACCACCAGGTTGTCCACGTGCACGAGCTCCCGGCTGTAGTCGTCGCCCAGCTCGTCCGCGAGCACCGAGGTGGACTTGCCGAGCATCGGGGGGATCTCGTCCGAGGAGTAGTTGCTGAGCCCGTGGGCGATCTCCCTGCCGTCCGGGTCCCGCAGGGAGACCGGCTCCCCCGCCTCGAAGGTGCCGGAGACCCCGACGACGCCGGCGGCCAGCAGGGAGTTGCGGTCCCGGATCGCCTCCACGGCGCCCGGGTCCAGGGTCAGCGAGCCCTTGATGTCGGCGAGGTGGGCCAGCCACAGCAGCCGCACGTTGCGGCGGCCCCCGGAGGTCGCGAACCAGGTCCCGACGTCCTCCCCGTGCAGGGCGCGGGTGATGTTCTGCGCCGAGGTGACGAGGGCGGGGATGCCCGAGGCCGCCGCGATGCGGGCCGCCTGGACCTTGGTGACCATGCCGCCGGAGCCCACGCCGGCGGCCCCCACGGAGCCGATCTGCACGCCCTCGAGGTCCTTGATGGGATCGTTGACCACCGGGATCCGGTCCCCGCCCTTGCGGGGGTCCTTGGTGTAGAGGGCGTCGACGTCGGACAGCAGCAGCAGGACGTCGGCCTTGATCAGGTGGGCGATGAGGGCGGCGATCCGGTCGTTGTCGCCGAACTTGATCTCCTGGCTGGACACCGCGTCGTTCTCGTTGACGATCGGCAGCACGCCGAAGTCCAGGAGCCGTTCGATCTGGCGGTGGGTGTTCTTGTAGTGGCTGCGCCGCATGAGGTCCTCGGCGGTCACGAGCACCTGACCCACGGTGACGCCGTAGCGGGCGAACGACTCGATGTAGCGGCCCATGAGCAGGCCCTGGCCCACGGCGGCCGCAGCCTGCTTGCCGGCGAGGTTCTTGGGCCGCCGGGACAGCCCCAGGGGCGCCAGCCCGGCCGTGATCGCGCCCGAGGAGACGAACACGATCTCGATGCCGCGCGCCTTGGTCTCGCCCAGGGCGTCCACGATCATCCGCACGGCCTGCTCGTCGATGGAGCTCTCGATGGACGTCAGCGACGACGAGCCGACCTTCACCACCACGCGGTGGGCGCGCGGGATGTCCTCCCGGCGCTCGATCGGGCTGCGCCGGTTCTTGCCGCGGTTCTCGCTGCTGAGCTGGACCGCGGACTTCTCCGCGACCTCCTCGAGGCGCTCGACGTCGATCTGGGTCGTCTGCTCGTTCATCCTGTGCGTCTCCCTGTGCGGTGGGCGTCGTCGGTAGGGGGGTCGGTCGTGATGGTCGTGCGGCGGGTCGGTGTCGTCGGTGACCGGACGGTCGGCCCCGGGTCCGCCGTGTCCCGGGGTGCTCACGTCCCGGGCCGGTCGTCGATCGCCGGTGTCGGGCCGGTCCGGTCGTGTCCGGTCGGTCGGTCCGTGCCGGTCGGTCGGTCCGTGCCGGTGGTCGGCCGTCAGTCGTCGGCGCCGGGGTCCGGCTCGGTCCCGCCCCGGCGGGCGTCGACCGACTCGGTCCACACCCCGGCGGTGCGCTCGGCCTCGAGCTCGGCGCGGGCCGCGGCCTTGGCGTCCTTGCGCTCCTGGTACTGCTGGCGCTTCTGCTCGCGGGTCGGGCGGTCGATGTCGGCGAAGCGCAGGTCGGTGCCGCGCGGGCCGGCGAGCAGCTCCGCGCCCCCGACCATCGTGGGCTCCCAGTCGAAGACCACGCCGTTGTCCTCCGGGCCGATGAGCACGGCGTCCCCGGGCCGGGCGCCCTGCTTGAACAGCCCGGCCTCCACGCCGAGCTTCGCGAGGCGGTCGGCGAGGTAGCCCACCGCCTCCTCGTTGTTGAAGTCGGTCTGCAGGATCCAGCGGTCGGGCTTGTCCCCGCGCACGTGCCACAGCGGCTCGAGGTTGCGCTCCTCGCGGGTGATGGTGAACTCGGGCCCGCGCACGCCCTTGGGCCGCAGCACCACGCGCGGGGCCTCCGCCGGGGCCGGGCGCGCGGCCCGGGCCTGCTCCACGACCTCGCCCATCGCGAAGGTCAGCGGGCGCAGCCCCTCGTGGGAGGCGGTGGAGATCTCGAAGACGCGGTAGCCGCGGGACTCGAGCTCGGGGCGCACGAAGTCGGCCAGCTCGCGGGCCTCGGGCACGTCGATCTTGTTGAGCACCACCAGCCGGGGTCGTTCGTTGAGCGGCAGCGCGTCCCCGCCGTCGAGGTCGCCGTCCACGGCGTAGCCGGCGAGCTCCGCCTCGATGGTCTCCAGGTCGGAGATCGGGTCCCGGCCGGGCTCGAGGGTGGCGCAGTCCAGGACGTGCACGAGGGCGGCGCAGCGCTCCACGTGGCGCAGGAACTCCAGGCCCAGGCCCTTGCCCTCGGAGGCCCCCGGGATCAGCCCGGGCACGTCCGCGACGGTGTAGCGCACGTCCCCGGCCTGGACGACCCCCAGGTTGGGCACGAGCGTGGTGAACGGGTAGTCGGCGATCTTCGGCCGGGCCGCGCTGATCGCCGCGATCAGGCTGGACTTGCCGGCCGAGGGATAGCCGACCAGGGCGATGTCCGCGATCGACTTCAGCTCCAGGACCACGTCCCGGGAGGCGCCCGGGGTGCCCAGGAGGGCGAAGCCGGGGGCCTTGCGCTTGACCGAGGCCAGCGCGGCGTTGCCGAGCCCGCCCTGACCGCCGGGGGCGGCGACGAACTCGGCGCCCTCGCCCACGAGGTCGGCCAGGACGTTGCCGTCGCCGTCCTTGACCACGGTGCCGTCGGGCACCGAGAGCACCAGGTCCTCGCCCTGGTGGCCGTGCCGGAGGTCGCCCTTGCCGGGTCCGCCGTTGGGCGCGGAGCGATGGGGGGCGTGGTGGTAGTTGAGCAGGGTGGTGGTCTGGCCGTCCACGCGCAGGATCACGTTGCCGCCGTCGCCCCCGTTGCCTCCGTCCGGCCCGCCGAGCGGCTTGAACTTCTCGCGGCGGATGGACACGCAGCCGTGCCCCCCGGAACCGCCGGAGACGTGCAGGACGACGCGGTCGACGAAACTGGCCACGGAGAGCTCCTCTGGGTCATGAACGGGCGGGCCCGCGCACGGGCCACGTTAAAACTGTAGAGGGCGGGCGCTGGACGCACCCACCCTCCACAGATCAGACATGGGTGGTGCGGGACGGGTCCCGCACCGGGGCCGGCGGACCGGCCCGGTCGACTACTCGGCGGCAGCCTGGATGTTGACGACCTTGCGGCCCCGGCGGGTGCCGAACTCGACCTGGCCGGCGGCCAGGGCGAACAGGGTGTCGTCGCCACCGCGGCCGACGTTCAGGCCGGGGTGGAAGTGCGTGCCGCGCTGGCGGACGAGGATCTCGCCGGCGTTGACGGTCTGGCCGCCGAAGCGCTTCACGCCGAGGTACTGCGCGTTGGAATCCCGACCGTTGCGAGTGGAGCTCGCGCCCTTCTTGTGTGCCATGAGGTGTGCCTACCTTCGTGTTGGGACTGGCGTCCGGTATGTGGAGGGGGAATCGCGCCGATCAGGCGTCGATACCGGTCACCTTGACGGTGGTCAGCTCGGCCCGGAAGCCCTGGCGCTTCTTGTAGCCGGTCTTGTTCTTGAACTTCTGGATGGAGATCTTGGGACCGCGCAGGTCGCCGACGATCTCGGCCGTGACCTTCACGCCGGCCAGGGTCTGGGCATCCGAGGTGATCTTGTCCCCGTCCACCAGCAGAAGAGCAGGAAGCTCGATGGTGCTGCCTGCTCCGCCGGCGACGCGGTCAAGGGTAACGAGGTCTCCGACGGAAACCTTTTCCTGGCGGCCGCCAGCGCGGACAATCGCGTACACCACTTGGGAACTCACTTCTCTCGACGTCATGTGTAAACAGTGTGGGTCGAGCGCACCCCTGTCAGGACCAACGACGTTGAGACGAGCTGACGGTGACCGGCCCGTGGGACCAGGCCGTGGTCAGCGCAGGTTCGCCGCAATTCAGGAACTGCACCCGCATGTGCCGCCAGGTGGGGTGTCGAGTTGGAACACGCGCGCACCGGCATGGCACCGAAGATCAAGACTACTCGATCCCGTCAATGCCCGCCAACCGAACCGCCGGGACCGGCGCGGCGAAGAAGTCCCGCTCCAGGGCGCAGGCCTCCAGGAACACCTCCCGCATCCGCTCCCGCACGGCCGGGGACGCGCCCCGGGCGGCCTCGTCGAGCAGCTCCCGGGCCGTGCGGGTCGCCTCCTGGAAGCCCTCGTCGGCGTAGGTGGCGAGCCAGTCCGCGTAGGGGTGCTCGGCGGCCCCGGCGGCCGCCGCGAGCTCCCCCAGGTGCCGGCCGACGTCGGCGTAGACCCAGAAGCACGGCAGCACCGCGGCGAGGCCCACCGGGTAGGGCTCCGCGGCGGTGGCCGCGAGCAGGAAGGAGGTGTAGCGCCGCGTCACCTCCCCGGGACCGGCGCCGGCGGCCCCGGGCTCGGCGTGCCGCAGGCGGGCCCGGTGCAGCTCGCCCTCCGTCTCGGTGCAGGACACCGCGCCGGTCGCGAAGAACAGCCGCTGCCGCTCGTCCGGGGCCCGGGCGGCGAGCAGGGTCAGCGCCCGGCTGTAGCCGTCGAGGTACTGCAGGTCCTGGTCCAGGTAGGCGAGGAACCGCTCGGGCTCGAGCCGGCCGTCGCCCAGGCCGCGGACGAAGTCGAGCTCCTCGATCTCCCGGCGCAGCCCGGCGGAGGCCGCCCAGAGCTCGTCGCTGAACCGGGCCGGTGCCGCGCCCCAGCTCTCGAGCGCGTCCTGGACGTGGTGGAAGTGGTGCACCGGGCCGCTGCCGTGGCCGACGGCCAGGTCCCCGGAGCGCTCGAGCGCCCCGCGCAGCCACGCACGGGCGATGCCGAGGCTGTGCGCCCAGTCCCCGTGCCGGGCCTGCAGGGTGGCCAGCGCCGAGGAGAGCGAGCAGCCGGTGCCGTGGGAGTTCTCGGTGGGCACCCGGGCGCCGTCGAACGCGACGAGGGGCTCCGGCGCGTCCGGGCCCACGAGGGCGTCGGGGGTCCGGTCCCCGGTGAGGTGCCCGCCCTTGACGAGCACCAGGGTGCCGTGGGCCCGGGCCACCCGGTGGCCCTGCGCCAGAGCCTCCGCCCAGGAGGACGCGACCTCCTCCTGGGCGAGCACCGCGAGCTCGGGCAGGTTGGGGGTGACGAGGTCGGCGTGGCCGAGCATCGCGCGCAGCGCGTCCTCGGCCTCCCGCTCGAGCAGGCGCCCGCCGGAGGTCGCGACCATGACGGGGTCCAGGACCACCACCGGCGGCCGGCGGTCCTCGAGCCAGCGGGTCACCGTCTCGATCACCGGCACGGAGCCGAGCATGCCGATCTTCACCGCGTCGATCTCGACGTCCTCGGCGACGGCGTCCAGCTGGGCGGCGAGGAACTCCGTGGGAGGGACGTGGACGGAGCGCACCCCGAGGGTGTTCTGCACCACGACGGCCGTCACGGCACTCATGCCGTAGCCGCCCATCGCCGCGATCGACTTCAGGTCCGCGTGCTGTCCCGCCCCGCCGGTGGGGTCGGTGCCGGCCACGGCCAGGACGCGGGGCACCCGAGGGCTCATCGGGCCACCTCCTCGGGGACGCGGCCGAAGGCGCGCACGTAGCGGGCGGCCGCGGCCGCGGGATCGGGGTCGGCGCAGATGCCGGAGACCACGGCCAGTCCGGCCGCCCCGGCGGCACGCAGGGCCGCGGCGTCCTCGACCCGCACCCCGCCGATCGCCAGGCACGGCAGGGCGGTGCGTGCCGCGGCGCGGGCGAACCCCTCGACGCCCAGCGGCTCCGGGTGGTCTGGCTTGGTGCGGGTGGCGCGCACGGCGCCGACGCCCAGGTAGTCGACGGTGCCCGGGGGCAGGGCGGCGGCCGCGTCGAGCTCCGGCGCCGTGGCGGCGCTCAGGCCCAGCACCGCGTCGGGTCCGCAGATCCGCCGGGCCAGCTCCACGGGCAGGTCGGACTGGCCGACGTGCACCCCGGCCACGGGCGCCCCGGCCGCCCGGGCGGCCAGGTAGGCGTCGGCGCGGTCGTCGACGAGCACGGGGACGTCCCGGCCCACGCGCTCCGCGACGGCCACGAGCAGGGCGACCAGGTCCCGGGCCGGGGCGTGCTTCTCCCGGACCTGGACCATGGTGGCTCCCCCGGCCACGGCGGCCGCCACGACGTCGGGCACGCTGCGCGGGGCGCTGAGCGCCGTGTCGGTGACGAGGTGCAGGGCCAGGGCGGCGGGGTCGAGGCGGGCGCTCACCGGGCACCCTCCTCGCGCACGAGCTCCGCCCGGGCGGCGAGCTGCTCCGGGGTGATGGCGTGCAGCCGGTCCAGCAGGGCCACGGCGAAGGATCCGGGGCCGGCGCAGCCGGCGGCGGCGTCCTCGGCCGCCAGGGTGTAGACCGTCGTGGCGGCGGTCGCCGCCGCGGCGGGGTCGGCGCGCACGGCGGTGAAGGCGGCCATCAGGGCGCCCAGGGCGCATCCGCCGCCGGTGATCCGGGTGAGCAGCGGCGTGCCGTGCGGCACGCGCACCACGCTCCCGTCCGGGGCGCGCACGAGGTCGACCGGCCCGGAGACGGCCACCGCGGAGCCGGCCTGCGCGGCGATCGCGGCGGCGGCGTCCCGGGCGGCGTCGACGCCGTGGGTGGCGTCCGTGCCCCGCCCTCCGGCGCCGCCGGCGAGGCCCATGATCTCCGAGGCGTTGCCGCGCACGATCGCCGGCCGGTGCCGCAGCAGGTCGCGGGCCAGCGCGGTGCGCACGGGCAGGGCGCCCACGGCCACGGGGTCCAGCACCCAGGCGAGTCCGGCCCGCTGCCGGGCGCCGACCGCCTCGTAGGCGGCCCCGCACTGCTCGGCGGTGGGCGTGCCGGTGTTGACGAGCAGTCCGTCGGCGAGCTCCGCGAAGATCCCGCCCTCGCCCTGGATGTCGGTCATGGCTGGGGAGGCGCCCACGGCCAGCAGGACGTTGGCGGTGACGTTGGCGACCACGGTGTTGGTGATGCACTGCACCAGCGGCGCCGCGGTGCGCAGCTCCTCGAGGGCCGTGGCGGCGTCCTCGGCGAGCGCGGGGTCCGGCGGCGCCCCTTCGGCTCCTGCGGTGCGGGCGGGCAGGGGTACGGCATCGCGCATCAGCGACATCCCTTCGCTAGTACTGGCTAGATCAGGTTCGACGGGTGTGATCTCAGCCGCTCGCGCGGCACCCCGTGTCAGGTGTTCCGCCAGTCTAGCCGCCCGTCGGTGCCGGGCGCGGCGGGGCCCGGCCCCGCGGCCGGGGACCCGCCCGGACCGCCGCGGAGGCGGCCGCCCGGTCAGAAGAACCCGTTGTCGTGCGGCATCCGCTCCGGGACGGGCTGGACGACCTCCCAGTGCTCGAGGATCCGCCCGTCGGCGACCCGCCACAGGTCGTAGCAGCCGGCCGGACGCGGGTCGCCGGGCTCCCCGCCCTCGCCGTCGGGCTCGAGCACCCCCTCGGTGACGGTGAGGACGAAGCCGCCCTCGCCGAGCACCCGGTGGAGGGCGCGCCGGGCGAGCCGGGACTCCGGTCCGGCGCCGTGCTCGACGAAGCGCGGGTCGCGGGCCAGCTCCTCGAGGGCCTCCCGGTCCGCGCCGAGGAGACGTTCGTGCACCCACTCGGTGATCAGCGCCTTGTTCGCCGCGGTGTGCTCGTGGTCCGTGACCTGCCGGGGGCCGTCGACCCGGTGCGCGCCGGCGGCTCCGCGGGGCAGCGGCTCGAGGGCGTCCCAGTGCTCGGCGAGCCGGTCGCCGGCCACGCGGAAGACGTCCACCGCCACCAGGGGTTCCGGACCGAGACCGTGGTAGACGCAGTGGACGGCGACCATGTCCCCGTCCTCGAGCACGCGCAGGGTGTCGATCCGGAAGTCGTCCGGCAGCTGCTCGAGGACGGCGCGGAGCCCCTCCCGGCCGTCGGGCCCGAGCCCGGAGTGCTGCCGGAAGTCCGGGGCCCAGTACCGGTCGAGGGCCGCAGGGTCACGGTGTCCGAAGAGGTCGGCGCCCGCGGTGAGTACGATCTGCTTGCTGCTCATGGTCATCCCCTCGGCGCTGCGGGCCGGGGGGCCACCCGGTCGGGCCGCCCGCGTGTGGTGCGACCACGCTACTCCCGGCCCCGCGCGGCCGGACAGGGAATACGGCCGTGTGACGGCCGCGGAGTCCGGCGGCGGACCGGCGGGAGTCCGGCAGGCGGCGGGCCGGTCCGATCGGGGGCACGGGTCCTGTGACGGCGGAGG